>NZ_JBVAYM010000001.1:0-215036 GCF_055420025.1 Traorella sp. mt218 | reverse complement strand
TTTTCCATAAGGTAAGAGATCAGCAGAAGTAGAAGCGATACCCTCAATATTTGTACGAATAGTTTTTACGATTTCATTTTTCTTGTATAGCTTGCCCTCAACCAATACCGCATTATCATTTAAGGAAATGATGTCAAAAGCAGTATCTTTCAAAGTGGCACTTCCTTGTGGCTTTGTATCGCCCGTTTCTAAATCTCGTTTCTGAATTTTGACACCACCACGGATAACCTTGTCTGATACAGAAAACTGGTTACTTCCAGTCAATACAGCAAGGTCGCCGTCCTCGGTAATCTGTGTTACATATAAGCCCTTAATCTGTTCGGACTTATCGCCAGCCTGCATATATGCACCGTCTAACAAGTAACCGTTTGGAGCTTTTGTTTCTTCAACGGTTAGCGTTCCAAGTGGAAGAACGGCTTTTCCGTCCTGCATATAAAAGCTGTCGCCAGATACTTTATATGTGTCCGCTAATTTTGTAACATAATGGATTGTGCCGTCGCTGTCCTTTTCAGCGATTGTCTTTGTAACCCATGTACGAGTAGCTTCGGCAGGGAGATTGTCTTTCGTATAGAAGCCAGCATAATACTTCCATGTAAATTCCGCACCTGCTAAAGAAGCGTTTCCTTGCGGATTGTCTTTCTGTGTTTCCATATCAATCTTAAAAAGCTCAATCAAAGTGTCTGTTACCTTTGGTGTATCAGATACTTTCAAAGTCGCTGTTTCGCCAGCTTTGATTGTCAATGGATAGATTGTTTTATCTACTTTATATCCTGCCGGTGCGGATAATTCCTTGATATAGACTGTGCCAGCCGTTACCTCTACAACGTCCGTATTTCCATTTTCATTAGTCGTAAGGGTGGTAAGCTGTTTCGTGCAGTTCTTATCAGCAAAGACACCGTATGTTGCACCAGCGATTGAGTAATTCCCGTTACCGTCTGTAATGCTGGTATTACTGGAAGTCTTTTGCAGTTTCGCATTTCCGACATTTAATTTCGCCCAGAATTGTCCCAATTCCTGCCCCTCGCCAGAGTAGATATAACCGCCACATTCATAGCGTCCTTTATTCTCTTTGACAAAGGCTTTTGCACCAGAGAAAACTTCGTCCTGCGTAGCTTTTGGAATTTCATCATAAGAAGCTCGCACGTTATCACATTGCCAGCCAAGATGTACGCTCAATCTCTGCCAGACAACACATTGTTCCAACAGATAGACTTGCTTGTAGTTCAGTTCCTTGTGAGCTTCGCTATACTGTTTAACATACTCTAAGGATAACGCCACATCTGAAATCTGGTCGGCACTCATGCGTGAACTTGCGTCAGCTCTGGTCTTGTAGCCATTCTTAAAATCTGTATTGATGTCAATACAATAGGCAGTTTCGCCCTCAACTTTCATCATGCCCTCATTGAATGTCGAACCGATAGAACCGTCATTCATTACTTTTTCAATGATACCGACACGCTCTGCACTTTCCGTCCAGTATTGCTTGCTTTCAGCATGAACGGGTGTAGTTGGTAAAGCAGTAACGACAGTTGCAAGAGCTAAGAAGCCCGTACACAATCGTTTTAACATCTTTTTCATAAATCTAATGCTCCTTTCATTTTGGGTAATAAAATAGCCGTCCAATAAGAACGGCTGAAAATAGAAAAGGAACGTCATGTTAGGCGTTCCATAGTCTATGAGTTATTCAATTTTTTCTTGTTTCAATACTGATGTGCTGTACCATATCTTTGCATATCTAGGAAAACTTGCGTATCAAGGCTCATTCGTTAGTAGTAAATAAGTAGTAAATTGATGTGTTTGTTTCCTTGAAAATGCTGATAGATACTGTGTTTTAGCTGATAATCAGATTTTTATTGTGTTTTTGTTTCAAAATCAGCAAGTTTTTTTGTATCTCCACGTGTAAAAATAGGTGCTTTATCAATATAAAAATCATAACAAATGTCAATTAAATCATCATCTCTTTGAGGTCGATAGTTATGCATATAAACACAAGGATATAACCTTATTTTATTTTTTCTAACATCCTCATTATAATCTTCAATCATGCTGACATAAGACCAAACTTGATAAGAAGGATGTGTTGTTTCAACAAATTTTCCATGTCGTCTTGTTTTAACAATAGCTTCTTTTGACATAACTTTTTTTACTTCTTGCCATTGCTTTAATTCTATAACAACTGCACTTTCTCTTCCTTTTTCATCTTCACCACTTATAATAAAATCTACTCGTTTATTCGAATTAGGAATCCGATATTCAATTGCAATTTCGCAATCATCTGGAATTTTCATATCCTCCATAACTTTATACATATATTGCATAGAATTCATCCATGATTGGACTTCATTATATGCTGTCTTTTTGTGTAACTTTTCAAACACTTTTTTTTCAATTTTTTCTTCAATTACATCCAGTTTTACATCATCTAAGAATCTTTTTTTTGTTTCTTGATACGTTATCATAAGTTTGTATATTTTTTTGAATTTCCTTTCGCTTTTTCAACTGGATATTTTTGACGATTTTTTTCTAATTTATTTAATACAATTTCTTCCAAATCTACTCCTAAACGGTCAGCCATAACAATGCAATAATTAACTACATCAGCTAATTCTTCACAAACAGCCTCTTTATCATAATCATTATTCCATTGAAAACATTCTAATAATTCACCTGCTTCAATCGCAATTGATTTAGCAAGATTTTCTGGTGAATGAAATTGATCCCAATCTCTTTCCTTATTGAAATCAATAATTTCTTTAATAACGTTTTTCATTAACACTCCCCCTTAAATTATGAATAAATTATACATTGTTTTTAAAATAATTAGTAGGTCATTTTTGATTTCCTTCCTCTGAAATACTAATATTAAAAATATTTATTGGTCATTATAAATCATTTATTTCATTACCCTATGATTACCACTAAATTAATTAATTTTATTATAGATATCAATGCAAATCATCAAGATTCGTGTATAATATACAAGGAATTATTTTATGGGAGGTTTTTTATGATACTCGAACAAATCAATCCTGAACTTCTTGCCCTAGCTGAAGAATCGGATATAGTATTAAAAGATATTTATAAAAAGATCGATACAATTTGTTTATCAAATTCGAATCGAATTTTATCTGCTTTCATAGAAAATAGAGTTTCTTATTCAGATTTTAGTGATATCAATGGATATGGAAACTATGATGAAGGCAGAGATAAATTAGAAAAAATATTTGCTACGGTACTCGGCTGTGAAGATGCTTTGGTACGTCCACAGATCATGAGTGGTACAAATGCTATTTACTTAGCTCTTTCTGCATTATTAAAACACGGGGATACAATGATTTCATTATCTGGTGCTCCTTATGATTCACTGCAGGAAATGATTGGTATCATTGGTCATTCAAGTCAATCATTAAAGGCGAATGGTGTTCACTATGAACAAATTGAATTGATTGATGATGATTTTGATGATGAAAGAATTATTGAACGATTGAAAGAGAACAACGTTAAACTTGTTGAAATTCAACGATCAAGAGGATATTCACATCGTAAATCACTCTCTATTTCAAAGATTGAGCGTATTATTTTTAAAATACGTGAAGTGAATCAGGATGTCATTATCATGGTTGATAACTGTTATGGAGAATTAGTAGAAACAAGAGAACCGGGCCATGTTGGCGCAGATGTCGTTGTTGGCTCTTTAATGAAAAACCTCGGTGGTGGAATTGCACCTACCGGAGGATATGTTGCGGGAAATCATGAGCTGATCCATATGGTTGCCGAGCGTTTAACAGCTCCCGGCATTGGAAAAAGTCTTGGGGCTAATTTCAACTTAAACAATGCTTTTTTCAAAGGTCTCTTTATGGCTCCTAATGCAGTGAAGAATGCTTTGAAAACAACTGTGTTTACATCTTATATATTAGAAAAATTAGGATATTCAAATATTTCTCCGCGATATAATGAACCACGAACAGACATCATTCAAACCCTGGAATTAAAAACAAAAGAGAATTTAGTCAATTTTACTCAAGGGATTCAACAAACGAGCCCTATTGATTCATTCGTACGTGTTTTACCTGCTCCTATGCCCGGTTATCCTTTTGATGAAGTCATGGCAGCGGGAAGCTTCACACAAGGAAGTACCATTGAATTAAGTGCCGATGCACCAGTCATTGAACCTTATACACTATACATGCAAGGCGGATTAACCTTTGAATATGGAAAACTATCTATTTTACTTGCATTAACAAACATGAAAAGGAAGTTGGATTAACAACTTCCTTTTTGTCCGCCATCGATTCGAATGACCGTATTATTGATAAAATCAGCTTCATCACTTATTAAAAATTTAACTAAATAAGCAACTTCTTTAGGATCACCATATCGGTTGACCATGATTTTATCAACTTCTTCTTTTAAAAATTCTTCATCATATCCATCCAGTTCATTTTCTGTACCAATAAAACCCGGAGCAATACAATTCACATGAATATATGGTGCAAATTCAAAAGCAAGATTATGCGTTAATGAAATTAATGCAGCCTTTGATGCATCATAATCAATACACATTGGATAATATGTATTGATACCATTTGTTGAAGAGATATTGATGATCCTTCCATATTCTTGATCTAACATATGTCGATAAACCCTTTTACTGCAATTAAAAGCACCAACGACATTTACATCCAATGTCTTTCTAAATTCATCAGCATTTTTTAAATGAAACAAATTTGATAAGTCAATTGCAGCATTATTGATCAGAATATCAACACCACCTAATTTTGACTCAATCAAAGATACCATTTCATCTACTTCATCTTCCCTAGAAACATCAGCCTGAATAGCCAAGCATCGCACACCATAATTTTCAATGATATTATCTTTTAGTGCATGAGCTTCTAATTCAGAAGTTAAATAATTGATGACGATATCATAACCTTGTTTTCCAAGTTCTAAAGCAATTGCTTTCCCTATTCCTTTAGCGCCACCGCTAATCAAGACAACTTTGTTCATAATTTTAAAAAGAGCTTAATTAAGCTCTTCCTGCATATTTACCATCCGTTGTAAACACAACGATCTTTTCTCCCTGTTCAATGAACTGAGGAACACGTAATGATAATCCGGTTTCTGTAACAGCATCTTTTGTCTGATTAGATGGTGCACCCTTAATTGCCGGATCCGTCTGTGTAATCGTCAATTCTACTTTTTCTGGAACCGATACGGATAAAAGCAATCCCTCAAAGAACATCAGTGAAACTTCTGCACCTTCAATGATGTAATATTTGTTGTCACCTACCTGATCTTCTGTCAATTCATATGTTTCATAAGTTTCAAGATCCATAAAATAATAAGTAGAATCAGCCATATATGAATATTGAGCTGCTTTTTTGGAAATATTTGCTGGTTCAAATTTAGTAGAAGCATTGAAGTTTCTCTCCTGAACTGAACCTGTCTTTAAATTTTTCATCTTTGTCTTTAAGATAGCAGCTCCTTTTCCCGGTTTTACATGTTGAAAATCTAATACCTGACAAGGATCACCATCAACGATCAAAGTTAATCCTGTTCTAAAATCTCCTGCTGAAATTGCCATAATTTTTCTCTCCTAACCTTTCATTTTTTCTTTACATATTTCATTTTAACAATTTTAAGCTTATTCCTCAAGACTTATTAGGATATTTGTAGCGTTTTTTCTGTTGTATGTGATTGAATATACTTAGTCCACTTGATATATCCATAAGTAGTATTTGTGAAATAGCCTAGTTTTAAAACTAATAAAACATACTGCCCGGAAACAATATTTATAATTGCTTCAAGGAATGCACAAATGTACCATGCAATCCATTGTTCACGAAGTCTAAAGAAAATAAACAATCCATTTGCGATACCTACAGCCGATGCACAGGCATCAATGTAGATAATTGCAGTTTCTAATGATTTATTGTTATAAAAATCAGTTGCGATATCTAATCCACTGATCAGATAACCAACAACAATTGTCCAGATAATGATTCCTAAAATAACCAAGACTTCCTGATAACCTTTTAGTTTTCGAACCACGGTCAGTTCATTCTCTTCATCATCTTTGTGTTTTGACCAGTTTATAAAGCTGATAATATCAATTGGCAGCCAGAAGAACAGTGTCGTTGCCATTGTTGCGAATCGATACATTAAAACGATACAAGAAATAATTTCCACAATTTCTACTAAAACAGAAACAAGGAAATTATATCTCGATTGTTTCGAAATCAATAACTCACAAAGAATATTCAAGAATGTATCTAACAGATAAAGCAGCATGATGACAATTCCATTGACACCATTGGCGCTTTCTTCCGGAAAAAAAACTGAGATGATCGTTGCCAATACCATAATTGACATAAACCATGATTTTTCATATGTAGTAAACTGCTTTGAAAATAGCATCATGATCAAAACTGATAACATCAAAATAAAAGAAGCAATTCCTAAATTAAAGAGTTGTGTTAATTCATTTGCCCTTACTTGTTGATAAGAATACTGTACTTCATCATCACTAATATCTTGATGGTCAAAATATAATTTTGTTCCATTATCTGTTTCAAATTCATATGCTGTAATTGTATCATTCTCTAATTTTTCATATTCTTCATATGTATAAGATACAACTAATTCCTTATCACCATTTCTATAGGTAACATCACAAATCGTGTTATCCTCACTATAATCTTCTAGTTCTGTATCTCTTGTCATTTCTATAGTCTCAACAAATTGAATTTCATCAACATGAGAATTAATTTCAATCGCCCCATATCCGATTGAAACAATAGAAACAATATATAATAAAATTGAAAAGATAGCTTCAAAAATTCTCAACCCCTTTTTAGGTTCCATGTTTTGTTTAAAAAACTGAATCATATCATACCCTCTTTCTAATGAATCGCATTTTATTATGCGCCACACTATTATAAACTTTTTTTTTAGAATGTGGTATATAATTTACATAAAATTAAAATTGTGACATAAACATTAAACTTATCTTAAACTAAATTTTTATCTATTCGTATATATGAATATGGTTTAATAGATTTCAAATTAAAGGTATTTTTCAATTTTCTCTTTTTCCTTAGATCCAACAGTTTTTAGCCTTAGTAAAGGAATCTCTATTTTATCAAATATGTGATCCTTCAATTCGTCATTCTTCCTTTGTTTGGGATTATTTTCGTGAAAAGCATATCCATCTACTTCGATACCCAACACTGGTTGTTTGTCATAATTACTATAAATCAATACATCTACACTAGCACCATTTTTTATATATTTCAGTTCGTTATCATTAAAATATTTTTCTTCTTTAATAATATATTTTAAATTCACATTTTTACCATACTTATACTTACTAAAATCTAACATATCATCAAGTAATGAATATAACAAATTCTCTGATGTATATTTTGATCTTTTCCATTTTTTTTTTTTTTGCATCTCTTTTAATTTATCAGAATAATCTGAGTACAATAAATCAAATATGGATCGAACCCTGCTTTCACAAAGTAAAGTATCTTCCTGATAATACTGCATATATCGAATCAAATCTCCCAATTCTTTATTCGCTTTTACAAAAACATCGACATTTGAGACCAGAATAAATTTTTCTATTGCTCTAGATACTGCAACATTGATAAGATGAGGTTCATCGACAAATTTCATGAGTTTACTCGAGGCACCTTTTTTGTCTAAAACAGAAGAAAATAAGATTACATCACATTCTCGTCCTTGGAACTTGTGAACTGTATCTTTTTGGAAATCTGAATATAAAATTTCTTCTGAAGCATTTACTTGTCCTCTAAATGGTGCCATAAATCCAAAAGATTTATTTTCTCGAACATCAATACCTGCTTCACTCATAAAACTTTCATCCATTAAAGAATCTAATTCTCTAATATTTGTAATTTTATTTACTGCATTCTTTCCAAATCTCATGTGATTTCCAGGAACAGTTTTTAATAGAATTAATGAATCTTTATTTTGCTTATTTGAAAGACAAATTAACTTTCCTTCATAATACTTTCTATTGCAAAATTCTATGATTCGATTATTACAACGATAATGTTCTAATAGCATTACTTTAATATTACTATCAAAAATATAATCAAAAGATGCCAATAGTGAATTATGATAATAATTATATTCAAAATTCACATGATATTTATCTCTTAACGCATCATAATCTTCAAGAGTAAGTTTTTCATTAGGTATATGCGGAAGTTGTTTTAAATCACCCACTATTACTGCATTGTCAGCAGTATGAAGAGCAATGATTCCTGGAACCAATTCGACTTGAGAAGCTTCATCTATAATAACATAGTCAAACTTATAATTATAGTTTTTTGAATTTGAAATTGAATGTGTGGTTGCTAAAATAACTGGGTATTCATTCATAAACTCATCAAAATTACTATTTTTAAAATAATTATTTATATTAAACTTTTTTCTAGTTTTGTTATCATATTTACAAGCTAAAAAAGCTTGAAAATATTTTTTTGATTTTTGTTCCAGCAAAGAAAGTTCTTCTTCAAAATCTTTGTTTTTTAAAGTTTCCTCAATCATAGTAATTTCATTTTGAATTTCAGATATTTTTTCATTATAATATTGATTTTGCAACTCCAAAATAATTGAATTGATATTTTTATACTGATTAAAATCATATATACCATATTTAATCAGATTTTTAATTTTTACAACTACATTATCCAAATCTACTATTTCTGGATCAATATCAATCAATAATTTTAAAATCCTATCACTATTTAAATGAAAAAAATGCAACTTCTTTAATTTTTCAACATCTTGATTTTCAAGATATTCGCTAAAATATTTTTGTTCATGCTGATATTCAAATAACATTTGCTTCAATTCAGCACTTTTGTTATTATATGCTAATAATGTCGTTAATTTTTTTTCATGTTTTTTTATTTGTGATAATAACTCAACTAATTTTTCGTTAGGTATTTTCCAATTCCTTATTTCCAATGGATAATCTTTTTGAGAACTGAAAAATTTTTCTTTATTTTCTTTATTACCTAACAAAGATAGCACAAAATCATAGCTGTTCTTTTTCATTTTTTCTAAAACATTTATTATTGCTTCATTATTCCCTGAAACCACAGCAACTGTTTTATTTCTTATTATTAAATTAGCAATTATATTTAATATACTTTGAGTCTTTCCTGTACCAGGTGGGCCTTGAATAATTGATATTCTATTATTCAAAGCGTTAATAACTGCTTTCCTTTGACTTAAATTAGTACCAAACGGAAATATTATGGGATCATCATTTTTAAAGGGGATCTCATGAATTTTTTTAGAAAAATAAATATCTAATAAATTATTTTCTCCTATAGCAATTCTATTTAATTGATTTCCTAAATAATCTTTACTAAATTCTTTACTGTCATTATCTTTTATTTTTGCTATTTCTTTATAATACTCTAACAACTCATGATAATTTAAGGTTAGATTCTTTTCTATTTTAATAGTCCCTCTATTAAACATTTTTCCCTTTAAATCGTTCTTAAAATAAACAAAGGCATAGCTTTCAGATAAGTACATTCTATCAATTTCAGTAACTTTACCATCGATAATATAAATCTCATCTTCCTTTAAATCATACCTCAATAGCTTCTCTATTTTTACAGAATCTTTTGCATAAGAGTATATTTTTTTATTATTATAAAATTTAATATTAATATAATTTTTAACAGGGTCAAATTGATAACTTACTATTTCATC
This sequence comes from Traorella sp. mt218, assembly GCF_055420025.1. Classification (NCBI taxonomy): domain Bacteria; kingdom Bacillati; phylum Bacillota; class Erysipelotrichia; order Erysipelotrichales; family Erysipelotrichaceae; genus Traorella; species Traorella sp. mt218. The sequence continues at coordinate 205,271 of NZ_JBVAYM010000001.1, read as the reverse complement.
CGTCTTATTTTCACCCTTTATTATAATAAGCTTTTTGTATTCTGTCATATTATCATTATTCATAATAATTTATCCTTTTTTCTTATTCGATCATAGATTTGTAATTCAAACAATTTAGAAAAATACAACTCTAATCTAAATTAAATTACTATAAGTAATAAAATCATTAAACAAACAATTAATATCGTATAAATCCTATGTAAATTTCATTTCTTTGAGTTTATTTTTTACTTTAACTTTGAATTACTATTAGAATCATAAATATCTTTACTATTTAATTGTCTCAAACCTAAAAAGCATTTATCCCATATAACATATAATATTAAATCATTTGGAATTGCTCAAATTTATTTTATCACAAATCCTCTCAATATCAACGAAAATGAAATCGAGGATCTTAAAGTAGTATCTCTTCCTTCATCACAACAATGTCCAACTGGAAAAAGGAGATACTGAACTCATTTCAACGTCCTTATGATGACCGTAAGCTCAGCAATGCCCTGTCGGAAAACATCAACGGACAGCTGCAGACTTATATTGCCATTTCTAAAGGCATTTCCAATTTCGTGCGTTTCAGAAAAAGAGTCATTTTCTCACTGAATCCAAAAGTATACTATTCCATCACAGAAACGCTTCATTCCGACAAACGTGAAGGAAGATCAAGAATTTCTCATAAGAAGCAAAACACATAATTTTCATATATTATAATTTTTATATACAGATCTCGGCATATTACAAAAGAGATGACAGTTCCATGAAAATCACTTTCATACCTGTCATCTCTTTTTCGGTATATTAAATTATCGTGGGAAATGCCCCCCGCTTTAAATTTTGAGTGGGATGGAACTTTCTTCGCTTTAAATTTTAAATGGGGTTAAAAAAACTACCTCTCTTTGATAGATTTTTTTTGGTCTATTTCATTCTTATCAAAGGAGGTAGCTATGAATCATTCTATCATTCATGCTTTAAATTTAAAAGAGGAAGAAATTGATTCCATTGAATCTATTTCTTCCTTTCATAATGAGGATTTCCTCATCACTCTGAAGCTCAAAGACCATATCTGTCCGAATTGTGGTTCCCTTACTCGTTTCATTAAAGACTATAAGATCCGTAAGCTCCATATGAAGATCTTTATTCGCTTCAATTCTACTGTCTATTATAAGCGAAGAAGTCTGAAATGCATACACTGTGGAAAATCTTTTGTGGAAAACCATCCTTTCGGCAGCAGGCGCAAGTCGGTAGCTTCTTCCACGATTATCTATGTGCTGGATGCTTTGAAACCTTACAATTCCACGTTCTCTTCTGTTGCGTCCACTTATGGACTCTCGGTCGGTACGGTTATCGACATCTTTGATAAACATGTCCAGATTTCTAGAAAACACTTAACAGACATCCTTTGCTGAGATGAATTCTATTTCAACCGGCGCTCACGCTATAAATATGCTTTCATCATGATGGATTTCCATAAGAAAGTCATCCTCGATATTTTTGAATCTAGACATGTCCAACATTTAAGTGCCTATTTCCATTCCATCCCTTTGCAGAAAAGAAAAGCTGTTCGGTATATCATCATTGATATGTATCGCAACTACAGGGATATTACTTCTGTGTATTTCCCCAATGCTGCTGTCTGTATTGATCCGTTCCATGCTACTAAAAGAGTCAATGATGCATTGAACAGCCTTAGAAAACGGATCATGCGCAGAAAGAAAGAAAACAAAGACATGCTTTCCTACAGTCTTCTGAAAAACAGATACGAACTGTTGCTGAAAAAATCGAAATGAACTGGAATTTGAAAAGAAGAAAAAAGATATGATTCTTGGTTATTCCATCACAGAAAGAGACCTGACAGATCTGCTGCTTCAAACGGATGATCATCTAAAAGCGGCTTACTTTCTAAAGGAAAGATTTATTCGCTTCAATAACAGCGACAGGAAGCGTTTTACCGAGCGGAAGACAAAAGAAGAAGAGTTGAACAGGCTTTTCAAGGATATGCTTGATTCAGGCATTGAGGAAATGAAGGAATGCGCGGGAACTCTTCGCAGCTGGAAGGAGGAGCTCTTAAATTCATTTGTATGGATTGATGAAAGGCGTTTATCAAACGGACCTATTGAAGGAAAGAACACTTACATAAAAAAGATTATCAGCAATGCCAACGGATTCACTAATTTTGAGAGAACAAGGAACAAGTTTCTTTATTCACAGAACCTGTATGAAACTTACTCTATCACTGAAAAGAAGACAAAAGTCAAAAGAAAAGGCGCCAAAAGAGACACCTACAGGAAATATAAATAACCCTTAATTAATGATTGATTTTTAGAATGAAATTAGACTCCTTTAAAATATTAGCGGGGTAAATTCACCCCGCTAATATTTAAAGGTTTTTTTATTTTTCCCCGCTATTTTTTAAAGCGCCCTTATTAATTGTCTCATTCAGTTATTTTCATTTCACTTTTTAATTATCCGCAATTACTTAACACTACCATAGCAGATCGTTTTAGACAATCCTGAAAGATACAACAGAAGATTAGGCAGAATCGTAAATTTCAGACAGATTCTCAATATGATCTTGGAGATTCATCCTGAGATGAAGTTATCGTCATCAAATTGATCCACATAATTCTAAAAAACTGTCGCAATTCGATAACTTTTTAATATCATTTAGCATAGAATACCAACACTAATGGCACCATCAAATCGTTCATTCATACTACTTGGTGCTATGCCTAAAAACAGATGCTAATTAAGTATCACACTTGAAATTATCTGTTTTCTTCTTTATAAACCACTTACTAGTTTAAATCCTCTACAATACAGGTACCAACCTTATTTATGATAATTTAATTTTTAAAATTTGGTACATAACGATATTTTTTATTAATAATTATGCAGAAAGTTAGAGAATACTCATATTAATAATCTTCATCTCATCACTTTTTCTAATAAAGACTGATAGTTATCTATAACATCATAAATAACATTGCCATTCGATATTGCTTTAAAATGCTCTCTCGCGCAATGAATCTTAGACTCTTCAATTAAGCGAAGTTGCATTGAATTCTTTGAACTTTTTGTCTCGGCTACAAAGTAGATATGTTTCACTGATCCTTCAGAAAAAGCGATTGCCCAATCTGGAGTATATTTTCCAACTGGTGTAGAAATATAAAATCTGTCAGGCAACTTTACATAGACAGCAACATCCTTATTTGTATCTAAATCGTATGCAAAATCTCGTTCATTAATAGAATCGTACACGATATAATCATACAAATGCTTTCTCACTTTCATTGCATTCGTACCCAGTTTTCCTTTGATAGTTATTTCTGTAAAAATATCTGTATCATAACATTCATCCAACTTTTCATAAGTAATATGCTGAATGATAGCAATTGCCTTTTCATCATTGATTAGATCTCCAGCTTTGATAATAAATTCTTCTGGATTATTCTTAAACTGATCAAAAACATTTTTCTCAATTCCAACAAGAATATCTACAATAGCTTTTCGTGTTAATCCCGTTTCAGCAACAAGTTTACCGACTAGATCATATTTAACACTGTTGCTTACCCAAATTTTTCTTTGTGAATTGTAAGTCGCGGATATAGTTTTTTTGAAAGCACCACCTTCTAGTAGAACATCCTTTGACTTAATATCATTCATCTCACCAGTCTCTACTTTAAAGAATATTTTAGATACATGAAGATTACGATTCAATGAAGAGATTGCCTTTTCAATCAATTCTTTTGTGTCAAAATCTACTATATAAATAGATTTAGGACTAATTTTTTCCCAAAGAGACTTAAATTCAGGCATCTTCAACTTGTCTGGATCAATTTGTAATTCCACGTTTTTATCACGAGCATTTTCTGGTAGCATCGTACGACTATCATAAATGGAATCGACTATAGATATAATAGAGACTGTATAATCATCAATTTCCTCTGACATTTTTATAGAATTATTTGCTTTGTCTTCATAATATTTATCTGTTAAAGATCCATTTCTATCTACATAACCATTAACGACCATATCAAAATAGATAAATCCTGCAATCTTATCGTCCACTAGCAGTTTGTTGCCCTGTATATCACTGATAGTCTTACCTTTAAAAAGATCTGCAGTAACAGCAACAGGACGATTAGATACTGCTTCAGCAATTTCAGATTGTAAAGCTTTGGCAAAACTGTCATAACTTTCACTTGCAATAACAGTTAATACATTTACTGAATGAACATCATTTCCTAATATATTTGCATCCATTCGTTCACCATCCTGATTTACACATAGACGTAAACCACGCCCTACTTCTTGACGTTTACGTACTTCGCTACTACTTTTCTTTAAAGTACAGATTTGGAACACATTGGGGTTATCCCAACCTTCGCGAAGTGCAGAGTGAGAGAATATAAATCGAACTGGTGAACGCTTCGGATTTAGATCCAAAAGAAATTCTTTATTTCTCATAATTAAATCATAAGCATCAACATCATCTGATGTGCCTGCTTTTTGTTGCTGAGTTTACTATTAATAATCTTTTTATTCTTATCTATAGAAAAATAACCAGCATGCGTATCATGAACAGAAATTGAATCTAAATACTTAATGTACTCATCATCACCAAGTTTAAGTTGCAAATTATTTACAATATTGGTATACTCTTCCTCAAACATATCCGCATATATACCATTATATGGATTCCCCAATTCATCATACTGTTTATACTTAGCTACTTCATCAATAAAGAACAAGCTCAATACTTTTATGCCTTTATGAAAAAGCTGCTGTTCCCGTTCAATATGAGAGAGGATGGTTTCACGTATTTGAATCCGACGAAGTTGATCTTCGCTAACTTTACCAACTACATCACCAGCATACATTTTTACACCGTTAAGAAATTCTACTGAATTGTCCCGAGCATCGATAAGCTTAACAACAAAGTTATTTTTATATTCATCTAAATTACCGGAATTATCATAAAGATTAAATCCAATACCAACTTTCATTATTTTCTTTCGGATTCCTGTTGCACCTTTAAAATCAAATTCGATTGTAGCTGTTGGATCTGCTTTTGACAAGTTAATTTCTTCTAAATACAAATAACCATCGGTCGCAGTGTTACCAGATTCACTAAAACCCTTAACTGCAATTTTCTTAACCAATCGCTTATTATAGGCTTCCATTGCATCTAATCGATAGACCATATTATAAATGCTGTCTGATTTATGCGTAGCGGAATAACGTAATGTTAATAACGGATGAAATTCTTTTAAACGCTCCTTTGTCTGCTTTCCTTCAACAGACTGTGGTTCATCAATAATAAGAATCGGATTAGTTCTAGCGATAATATCGATAGGACGTCTAGAACGAAATTCATCTAATTTCATGTTAATTCTTCGCGCATCTTTTCCACGAGCATTGAAAGCTTGAGAATTGATAATCATTGCATTGATCGAACTATCAGAAGCAAAACGATCAATTTCAGTTAATTGAGCAGAGTTATAGATAAAGAAACGAATTTTTTTCCATATTCTTCAGCAAAATGATCTTGAGTTACTTGAAAAGATTTATAAACACCTTCACGAATGGCGATGCTTGGCACAATAATGATGAATTTACTCCAACCATAGTGTTTATTCAATTCATACATAGTTTTAATGTAGGTATATGTTTTCCCAACCCCTGTTTCCATTTCAATTGTAAGATTATACTTACAGGACTCTGAACGCTCTAATTTAACAGATGGTTCAATCTGATTGATTCGCTGAATTTTATTTAACTGTTCCATAATCTTTTTATCGGTTAGTTCGGGGATAATTGGCTCATTTCTCCAACCAGTATAATCCTCATTTTCAGTAAGTGTTTGTTGATAATTAATACCTCTATCCATCATATAAGAAGGTGTTAGGTAAGGCTGCCCCGCAAAAACATCCACTACAGCTTTTGCAGCATCCGCTTGAAATTTTTGATGTTTAAATTTTAATTTCATTCATCCTCAGCTCCTTAAATGACTCGTACTCTCTTACTAATATCATTAGCATCTTCTGGCATATAAAGCTTAAAGATTTCAAAAACATTTATTTTTTCAGGACTACTTTCAAAACTAGAATCACGGAATACAGCACGCAACGGTTTACGTTTCGCAATTTCTTTAACAACACTTTCCGAAATATTTTCATCAAAGCATGCAATTAAATCACCATCATTATAGATATGAACATTACATCCTTCGATTATCTCAGATGTATATGGCATAGATATAGGTAGACCCCAATCTAAAAGGCAACCAAATAATAGATCTAAATCCGTACGATCTTCTTTAATATTAGAGACCATATTGAACAGTCTATTTTGATCATATTCATCAGCAGAATAATATACATCTTTCACGTTACTATCATCAAGTTTAAAAACACGGAAGCCAACATCTAAATCTTGAGTGGTTAAAGGACTTTCTTTCTTGATTTTCTCTCCTGCACGACGAATACGCTCTTTAGCAATACTACAGATAGTGGGTTCATACCCGTGATCATTTAGATATTTCATTGTTGTAACAATGTTAGCTTTTAATCGTGCATCCAAACCAGGTCGAGAAATAGCTTCATTTAGATCTTCTGGCAACTGCACCATTATAAACTTTCTATGACCACCATCTTCTGCATTGAGTTTCATTACAGCGTGAGCTGTTGTTCCTGAACCAGAAAAAAAATCCATAACTATAGCGTTTTTATCATTAGCAGTACCTGCAACAACTGAATCATACACTGTATATAAACTCTTTGGGAAGGAAAAACCTCCACCAGGAATCAATTCACTCACAAGTTTTGTTCCATACTCATTAGCATCATATTTTTTGTCATCCCAAACAGATTTCTGAATGCCAAATGTTTTGCCAATTTCTATATCATAACCAGTAGCCGTCTTTTTAGGACGCAACATATTCCATATACTTTCTACTGTCTGCCGGGCATATCTCCATTTTCGTTCTATACCTTGTCGGTCAATTGGATATACATAGTATATATCACCCACTTTTACAGTTTGTTTAGGGTGATAGTCGTCCGGAGAAATGTCTCCAAACCCAATGATTTTATCATCTTTCACAAGTATAGGATAGAAACAATTTTTTGCATCAGTACGTTCAGATTCACTTCCCCAATTTCTTAAAGGAGACCAATCAATATCTGAATCATCAATTTTTCTATCTGCTATAACCTTTAATGCCTTTGGAAAAACAAATATTGCATATTCATTTGTATAAGAAAAATTTTTCCCTTGCTGTCCACGAGGATTGTGAATGACTGTTACACAAACATGATCATAAGTTCCCTCTCCAAAAATCTCTTTTAATATTGTGCCTAATGAAAATAATTCATTTTCATCAATGGCGCATACTAATATACCATCCTCTGACAAAAGGTTTCTTGCCACAAGTAATGGTGAATACATCATCGAAATCCACGCAGAATGAAATCGAGCTGAACCAACAGGATTAGACACAAGTTTAGCGCCTTCATCATCAATTATCCCTGCCTGTTCTTCATAATCCTCCTTATCAAGAGAATAATCATTTCTATAAATATAATTTTTCCCTGTATTATACGGTGGATCAATGTAGATCATCTTTACCTTGCCTAGGTAGCTCTCTTGCAAAAGCTTGAGCACTTCAAGATTGTCTCCTTCAATATAAAGGTTTTCAGTTGTATCCCAGTCCTCGCTTTCTTCAGGACAAGGACGCAGAGTTTTTCGAATAGGTTTATTTGCCTTCACAATGGAAGCTTTCTTGCCAACCCATGTAAACTCATAGCACTCGTCGCCATCAACTATATCTGGAGAGAGCATCTGTTTAAGCATTTCAAAATTGATTCCACGTTTGATTTTACCGTTCTCATCCTGCATTTCAGTAACACAATTTGGAAACAAGGCTGCAATTTTCTCTATATTCTCCGCAGTCATGTCTGGTGTTTCCATTTTCATCTTATTCATTATAGTCTCCTCCTGCATTTATTTCATCTTTCATTTTTCTGAATTTTATCAACGACAAATTTCTTTAATTTTCAGCAATTTCCTGAGAGATCATTATTTTAGTTCGTTTAGACAGTCCAGTAATTTTTCTTTCATGTATGGCTAAGCTTCTATCTTACGATTTTGCATGACTACAGAACTAGAATTTTTTTCAAATATACAAATCCATATTCATATCTCTATTATATATATATATCTATATATATCAGTAGATTTCTAAGTTGGCTGATAAAATCTTTACTGATGACTGTTTTTGTCTAATATGTCTAATACATTATACACTATTACATTATATACTATACTCAGACTATACTCAGAAACCTTTCTCACGCCTATATATCCATTGTTAAATTAAATAGCCTTACTTTAGGTTTAAGATATCGGTTATTTCCGATGCACCATAGTTTTTATGGGATTCTGATTAATTCTTTTAAATTCTGTACTGAGTGATTCCAAATAGCCTAAATCACGGAAAATTTAGGATAACATTTCATATATTGAATAGCATCATTTCTGAATACTTTTTTTAATTTTTCTTTACCATATGTTTTTTTTCTTCCTTTCACATTAACATTTTCTTTCTTTGTATTTTACCAAATCCATGATGTTATCTCTATTTTACTAGGTGCACTTATTTTAACATCATTTTTTAAAATTGAGAAAAATAGACTATATGAAGTTATAATTATACACTATTCGAACTCGGCAAGTTCAGAGATACTCTTAAATATATTTGTTTAAGTTTTATGTCTTTTTTGCCGTTATTTTATTTCTGTTGCATATATTATTTTGGCTCACTGATTTTCTGTTGCCAATTTGTTGCCACTTTATTATAGCTGCTAACAAAATATTTGACAACTTTTATTTTTATGCTTTCACAAACAACTTTATACTATATAAATTTCATTTTCCAAGAACCAACCGTTCGCCAATGCTGTATCTCTAACCATTTCTTCATTTTCTGTGTAGGCAACAATAGCTAAACTCTTTTTTGCTCTTGTACAAGCAACATAAAAGAGGCGCGCCGTTCTTGTAATGCTAGTGTCTTTACCATCATGCGCATTTTTTTCATCTGTATCGCTTTGCGCCTTTACTCCAAATAATTTTTCATAACTAAATAAAAATCCCCTCGCCTGCGCATCATCCAAAATAACCATGACTCTAGGAAATTCCAAACCTTTAACTCCCTGATGCGTTGCAAAACGTGTGTTATCAGAAACATATAATGCATATCTTTCCAATTCATAAAATGGAGCTGACAAAGCTGTTCGTAAAGCTGTTATCTTCTCATTTTCATCTTGAGAATAATCAGCCAGCACTTCATCTACACGATTTCCAACCTTAAATAGCCCTGTATCTCTAATGGATTTTAAAACTTCCAAACATGTTGGAACTTTTCCATCATTCCAGAGTTTCATCAAAAGTTCCACCGCTTCCTCAGCTTTTCTCAATAATTCAACTTGATTATTTAATCCAGTTATAAAAACTTCTTTATTTAACAACGGAGAATTTTTTCTAATAATTTTTGCAACTTCAAAATCATTTCCACTCTGATATGCAACTAACAGTGGAAACACTAGCTTTGATAAAATTGACAATTCTGGAATAGAACCCTCACGTAATGATGTATCAAATTTTTTCGAATTGCTCAAAGGCATATACAACTCAGAAAAGCCAAACCTACTTGCCGCCATATGATGTTCAAGAATCAAACTTTTATAATCTTCTTCATCATTCCATCCGATATCACCAGTATCCTGTACCATCATCTCCGCTACTCTTTTTTCTACATACTCTTTATTATTTGATTTTGAAGTAATAAATAAGCGAACAGTCCCTTCTTCTGCATCGCTTCTTGCCTGTTGTTTTTGATCATCCACAGAACTTCTAATGGAGTTAGCCAGTGTAACAATACGTTTTGCGCTTCGATGATTCATTATTTTAACTGGTTTTACCCAATTGTCCGGAATACACTTAGCAAGATTATCTTTTCCATCATTATAGATTTTTTGCATAGTATCACCAAACATCCCAACTATAAATTTTTCACCATACTTTTCGCATACAATAAGCAATGCATCAATTAGTTCCTTTTTGGTATCTTGACTCTCATCAATTAACAATATTGGATATTTTGATGTTAAAATATCCTGCATTGTCGGTTCTGTTGCAATAAACTCCGTACTCATTTTGATGACTTCGCTATGACTAAGTGAATCATATCCTACATTGTCACCATTAGGATTGTAAGAAAATTTTTGTATGCTTTTAATTTTAGCCAGTCTCTCCGTTTTCTTTTTTATAGTCTCTGCTCTTTTTTCACCTGCTTTACCTCTGCTTGTCTTAGTCTGCTTTTGTTTCAGTTCTTCGATTTCTTTTTGAACAGATTCCATAATCCACGTTTTTATATCCACTTGATAATTCTTTATTAACTCCCACAAAAAGCTGTGTATTGTAGATACTGAAAAAATGGATTTATACTGTAGTCTTCTGGATATTTCATCGCAAGCTGCATTGGTGTATGTAATAACAGCTATCTGTTTACCTTTCATTAATAACTTTTCACCCTGCTCTTTATCCAAAAAGTTCAACGTATTTATAAGACTTCTTGTTTTTCCAGAACCTGCTCCTGCAAATACAAAAAAATTATTTGGAGAACTTGCAGAAAAGCAACTTTCTATCTCCCTATCTACATGATCATCAACATAATCATCTATATAATGATCTTCCAATAACATTTCTTTTGTCATCATCCTATTCCTCTGGATCTAAATATGCTTGTAGCCATTTCAATCCCTCATCAATATATGCTGGAACTATAAGCTCATTCGGATCAACCGCATAAATCAAATCTAATGCAAATTCAGCTTTTTGATCAGATTTTCCATTACGTAACGTATCATATACTCCCTTATGAAACGTTTCAAAAGAATCAGCTATATTAATTCCGTCACTTACACTTTTTATCAAACTGCCTGTATCGTCTGTCGCTGTCGTTTTAAAGAGTTGATAATTTGTATAAACCAAACAATCTTCAAACGTGCTTGCAATAGCTTCCTCATCATTTCCCTCATAAGCAATGCTAACTGGTGTTTGATACGCTACTCGAACGGAATATTTGTAAGGTGTTTCTTTAAATATTTCTTTCTTTTCAAAAGGCAGTGATAAAAGTTTATCTAAATCTTTCTCTTTAATAAGCCATTTAGTAATAGTATAGTTACTACTGATAAATCCTTTTCCTCGCTCTGGACAAATGGCTTTATGATGTCCTGTTGCTTCAGCTGAATCTATATCAGCAATAACAAGCGTAGGTATGCACAATTTTTCAATCAACGGATTCAATCTATGAGAATGACGTCCATTTATACTTAGTATTGATATATATCTTTGATATAATTTAGGATATTTATTCCGTATGAAATGCGGCAATAACATATTTTCTGCCGCTCCCTCAACCAAAATCACAGCATCTGCAAAAAATAAATCACAATGTGTTGCCTGTAAATAACGTGTGACAAATTTATCAGTTTCATCGTTTTTTCCAAATACCTCAGACAAATTTATCACTTTTGATGTCGCAATTATACTTTCTGGACCTTCTGCTAAGCGTTTAAAATATCTTAAATCGGCAAAATTGGTTTCTCTTGCAATGTGACTTGAATGAGTACTAATTACTAATTGTGTATTAAAGTTACTATTTTCTTTTATAAATCTGTGATTTGTCAAAACATCATATGCTTTACGTATAAATACTTGTTGTACCTGCACATGCAAATGTGCTTCTGGCTCTTCAATTAAAACAATATGCAACGGCTCAATTGCTCGATCAGAATCTCTCGTCGCTTGCTTAGCTTTTCCTTCACGCATCCAATCATCTCTAAATCTCATTAAATCAAAAACCATAGAAATAAGATTTTGATAACCTAATCCATTATATTTTTCTGGCAATTTTAGAGTAGTATCATTCTTGCTGAGAGTATACTGAACTGCTGCATCATGTTTTAAAGTCTCACTCATAGACATTTTGGTAGTAATTGTAAGTTTAGGATCGGCCATCCCCGGATATCCTAATCCTTCCAACTCTTGAATTGCTGGTCTAAATTTAATAACAAGGTTTTTATCAAATGCTTTTCGTGCTTCTTCAGCGGCATGTAAAATATCCAAATCCTCTGATGATGGCAACTTTTCTGGATCAAGATGTTTTTCATAATAATCTCGCATTTGTTCAGATAACTGTTGCTTGGATCTTATTGTTCCATCTGTATTATCAGGATCTGTAAATCCACGTTGTGCATCAATCATATCCACCTTAATAATTTTCTTTAGTGGATTGTCTATAAAACATTCCATTTCAAAAGGTGTCTCCTGTGGATTTCCCTGTTCTTCCTTCGCCTCATCTAAAATATATGTCTTAATAGAAAAGTACGTATTAAGATTTTTTTCCAAAAACTCACTTAAATTTATTGGATACAGTCTTATTTCAACATTTTCTTTTGCTTTTTCTACTTCACGTGCTGCAAAATAAGCGTCTCTATAATCGGTAAATAATTTAACTATATCTTTTGGGAAAAATGCCAATCTAACACCTAATTTTCCTCCTCGCCATTTTAATGTTGGAATAATGCATGCTACATAATGCATTTCATTACTCGCAACGTTAAGCCATATATCCATTTTAGGCATCAAAGATTCCCACTCTGTAATAGTGGTAGGTTCTTCACAATCTTTTTGTATCCACCTCTCTCCAATTACATTAATGGCTGAACGCTCAGATATTGTAATATCATTAAAAGTAAAATTTCTATCCGCAAGAAACTTTCCAAGTGCATCCATAGCAGAAGTTTTTCCACTATTATTAGCACCAACAAAAAGTGTGGTTTTCTCGCTAAATTCTATATGACATTGCAATAGTTTTCGGAAATTTTGGATGTTTATCTCTAATATTCTCATATCTAACCTCTGTCATTATTTTAATTCATGGATTGCAAGGCAATTTGTACTCTTTTTTCACGAAATACTTTTTTCTTTTCTTCCAATCCGGCGATTACTTAATTTTGTCCATATATTTCTTAATGTATCAACTTCATATTTTGTTAATCCCAAGCCTTCTATCAACAATATTTGATCTGTATAATCCAATACTTCGTCAATCCTGTCATCTCGAATTAGTTTGTCTATTTTATTAACATCTAGCTTTTCTGCATTCTTCATTGGAATTTTTAACTGACGTATTTCTCCCGGTTCAAATGTTAACACTCCACCACCATAACTTCTTCCTGTTATTTCTGCCAATGCCAATGTAAAAGAATTTAAAAAAGCGGCTGCTACAAACTCAGGATTAACTCCATCTAAGAAACGTACTTTATGAATTGTATCTGTGCTTACAGCATTTACATGATTTAATATAATTCGTGGATAACGATTAACCTGCCTTAAAATAAAAGCATCTGGTTCCCAGGATTGCGGAACACAATACCAATTTTTTCTTATTCGGCATTTATATCCTTTATTATATCCTTGTTCTACACCATAATTAATGTATTCCTGTTCTGCTTTACTAAGTTCTGAAAAAGGCAAATTTTTAGGCATAAACATATATACTTTTTTCCCATTTTCAATCAATGTCTTAAAATCACGTTCTGACAAGATAACACCTTTTAATTGCTCTGTTCTCCCGATAACCATACGAGTTGAATTAGCAAGTTGATACTCATCAACTGTATTCCTGTTCAACAAAAAGAATGCATTTTCTCCGCTTACTAATCCCACATTTATTTCGAATAACTCTGTGGTAAACGGTATCTTTTCACACTCTCTTAATTGCCTAATTAATTTTATTTCCTTGTTTGTCAAATAATATTTAATCCATTTTTCTGTACTATGATTAAGTTCTTTTATTTCATAGTTGTAGAAATTATTAAGATCAAGCTCTTTTAAATCATCCAAATCACTTAATTCAATTACCTGAATTCCCTTATCTTCGGATTTTTTCTCTCCTAATAACAAAATCACTTCTTGTTGAATCTCTTCAAAAACTAATTTCTGAAAAGTAATTAATGTTAATCTGTCAAAATATCGTGCTAGAAATTCTCTAGTTTCTCCTGCGTAATTTACTTGAAATAGTTCTGCTGGAATGACCATCCCCAATCTTCCATTTTCACTTAATGCTAAACAAGACAAAATCAAAAAGGGCAACCAGATATTAGTTAATTTTGTCGGATGAAATCCATTTTCTTTCATGTAAAAAAATGCAATATCTCTCGATTTTTCATCAAAGTCTTGATAGCGAATAAATGGTGGATTTCCTACAATTGCATCATAGTTACTCTTTCCTGTAACCTTATCTCTATAGAATGCAAAAAAATCTTGACATTCAACATTCGTACCATATCTCATTGCTTTCTTTGCTTCATCAAGGCACAATTCTACTCCTGTAATATCTAAATTTAAATTTAGCTTTTCTTGCCTTTCTACTATAGCTTTTAAAAAATTTCCATCTCCACAACTTGGTTCTAATATATTTTTTGTATTCTTATTTATTATCCACTTACAAATAAATTCTGTGATAGCTTGTGGGGTGTAATATCCCCCACGAAGCTTATCAAAACTTTTTTTACTCTTCATCTAAATCCTCTCGTCTACAATTCTCGGCTCCATACAATTTTGAAATTAATCCATCCAATTTGTTATCTTCTATTTGAATCAATCTCTCATATGTTTCTTTTTGAGGTTTTGTCTGCTGTTCATCTCTCTTATTTTTTAATTTCATAAGATTCTTAACTGTATCAACAATTTCATCATGAATTTTCACTTCATTTGAATCATCAAAGTTAATTCTATAGATTGGTAGCTGCGCAACAAATTGTTTTCCATGCGAATAATAATCTCCTCGGAATTTACTTGCTTTGCTCTTTACAATCATCTCTATCATCCAATAATTTAATACTGCTTGGATGTAAAATAGTGATTCTTTCGTATCATCTTTCTTTTCCAATCCATAAAATGGTCCATTTCCTCCACCGGTAAAACAAATTGTTTTAGTATCATATACATAATTTCCTTGAGTTGCCAAAACTGACCAAACTAAATGTTCTCCTTTTACAAATCTCTTTAGACTTTGGCTCCGGCCAAATTGATACCAATTATTCCCTGACATATTATTGATACTACGTTTACACAACTCTTCTTTAAAGGATTCAAAATATTTCAAAGTCTTAGGGAACAATTGTTTCATTTCATCTATCGAATATAATACCTGTTTCTTTCCCTCTTGATAATATGGAAAAATAATTCTTCTATTTTCCTCGATTTTTGCATATTTTTCTAATTGCATATCATAAATGCACGGTTTAGTAATTGCAGCTTCTATTTCCTGTTCTATTCCGTTACAATCAATAAATTTTATAAAACCGTTTTTCTCTGATTTCGATTCAATAATATATATTGGATCTGCACTTGTTTGCAAACCTACAAAAATATCAGCTAAGGAATCCAACGGCTGACATTTGTCTCTCTTCTTTTCCAAAGTTTGCACTATTTCATTGGACAAAAAAGTCCATGGTGCTGCGCTAAGATATTCGATAGGATATTCTTTCATTTCAGCTGATTCTGTTGCATAAAACCGATTAATATCTTTAACAAAACCAATCTCAAATGTTTTCCTCTCATTTTTTTCAATAAACAATAAGCACGTATACGTACTTCTTCCTTTAAAAACCTGTTCTGTTCCAAAGTGAATTATTTGTTTAACATATTTTTTCTCTGATAACAATTTTCGTAAAGAAGTACCAGACTTGATAAGCATAAATTTATGTGGAATAATATATCCCATTTTCCCTTTTGGTTTCAATAATTGCAGTCCTTTTTCCATAAATAAAAAATACTTATCTAATAAATCTGATTTTGCCGTTTCATATTTTGAAACGGCAGATTTATAATATTCATATTCATTTTCAGAAAAATGCACCATATTCTGAACCCGAATATACGGAGGATTTCCTACAATTGCATCGAATTTTTCTCCTGCAAATTCGTTTTCCCAATTAAATATTTTAATTTTTTCAACCATTTCCGGATCATTCAATATATTAGAGTTAAACTCTATGTATTTTTCGTCTACAAGACTATTCCCATTTTTAATATTGTTATCTAGACTAGGTAAAATTCGACAGTTATTGTTTTTCGCAAAACTTTCCATTTCATATAGAGAGCTATCTTCTATGAGTTTTATAAGCAAACTAAACTTAGCAACTTCTACCGCCAAAATATCAATATCTACTCCCCATATATTATTCCGTAAAATCTCTCTCTTTTTTTCATATGACAACTTAAAGTTATTTCCCACATCACTAATAAGCAATCCTTTTTGTATCGCCATATCTAAAGAATTTTTCATATAATACTCAATATAACGATTTATAATAAATTCATATGCAGAAAGCAAAAAGTTTCCAGAACCGCAGCAAATATCTGCAATTCTATAACTATCCCATTCTGTAAATTTTTCATCAGAAAATAATGGTGCCAATGTGGTTTTCACAATAATATCTGCAATATTTTTAGGTGTATTTACTACACCCTGAGAATCCACAATCTCTGGTTTTCTTTCTGCAACCACAATTCCATCTTTAATTACTATTTCTTCTTCCAAAAATAATTCATAAATCTGTCCGATAATAAATGGATCAACTATGCTAAACTCATAGCAACTATTCGGATAGTATAACTCTTTAAAAATATCAACGAGTATGCTATCCGATATTTCAAACTGTTCTGCCTCAATCAATTCAAATAATCCAGAGTCATACTTTTTATCTGCTGCTACAAAGACTCTTTTTAACTCTGCATATGTGCCTATATTTTTAAGACTTTCATATTTTTCTAATTCTCGATCTTCACATATTCTTAAAAATACAATTCGATTAATCAATTTCTGGACAAAAATATTTAATGTCCCTTGTTTAACTATAGAATTATGCTTAATAATATCTTTGCTTAATACCAATCTCCATTTTTTTATTTGGGATAAAAAATATTTATCAAATGGTTCTTTCTTTAATGAGCTAGATATATTTGCAAATGTCTTTTCAAAATCTCCTGAAATTACAGTCTCATACGAAAGTAATCTGGATATTTCATCAAATTTATCCACATATTCCGTGAAATGGAAATGAGCAACTTGTGCAACCGAAGGTTTATCATTCTCTTCCGGTCTTACCGACGTATCATAGATAACCAAATCTGTAAAATTTGATAATACAGATATTTCAAGATTTCCATTCCAACCATATCGTCTAGTTTGAAATGCTGCCTCTTTACTTGTCATAATATCTACATTAGGTTTTTTAGTTTCTAGGAAAAAATACGGTGTAGATCCCACATGAAATTCATAATCCGGCTTCTTTTTTACTTGTTTTCCGTTTTCCTCTACAAAGACCGATGCTTCATGCTTTACTTCTCTTAAATGCTGTGGCAAATTCTTTTTATTTTGTACGTCCCATCCCAATATTTCAAAAAATGGATTTACAAAATCATTACGTACTTCTGTCTCATTGTAATCTGGTCTATTATATTGTTTAAAATGTTCTTGATAAGCTTCTACAAGTTTAAGTAATCTATCTTTTTCCATTCTTTTCCTCCCCTACTTTTTTATCATTAAAAGTGTCAATTTCAACCAAATCACCAATATCGCAATTTAATTCATTGCATATCTTTTCTAAAACAGTCAAAGTTACTGCTTCCCCATTTGTCATTTTAGCAATTGTTCCACTGCTAATCCCTGTTCTTCGTTTTAAATCCCCTTTTTTCATTCCATTATCAATTAGAATTTTCCACAGTCCGTTATATGAAATTGCCATCTTTTACCTCTCTCTTCTTTCGAATATACGTTCTGTTTAGTATAACATTATTTCTTTCCTCCGTCAACAATGCGTCCATAAAAATAGATGTTATATCTATTTTTATGGATATAACATCTATTTTTTTATATTTCTGAATTGAGTGCTATCTCTTTAAGTCTAATTGATTATAATCTCATGAATCACAATCTCCTCCGCACAAGCCCTGATATTATTCATTCTCCCAACCCATGCCATCTGATCCTGCATCTTCAGTTCTTCCGTCACTCCATGCACTTCTTTCATCTGCACTACCAGTCTGTCCAGCATCTGATTACACTCCTCATCAATCTGATGCAAATGCTCATTCAACTTCCCGGCAAGCACCAACTCCAGATATAATCCTTTCCGATGCTCCTGCAAATATGACTTTCTCAGCATTCCATACTTTCCAATCGGATACTCTGTCTCTTCAGGGAGGTACAGGTCTGGATAATACAGACCGTCCTCTCCTAAAGTATAACTGATTCCATTTTCTCCCATAATGTGTTTCTCCATGATTGTCCTCCTATCTTGCTCCCCGATCTTTGTTTTGACTACGGGTATGCTGTTTATTTTTCTGTTCATTCTGCATTTCTTGTTTCTTTTCTGCCAGCTTCGCCCTAATACCATGCGCTACTGGCTCTTTTCCTGTTTCTTTCTTCCATTTTTCTATTGCAGTTCGATACTGACTATACTCAGTTTGAGAAGTCTTAAAATCCTTAAAAAAATCCTGTACACTTCTATAACCGATCTTCTGCACAATCCTTGGAAGGTAATCTTTCATATCTCTGATCTGGCTTTTCAGTTCATCAATTTCTTTCTGCAATTCTTTTTTCTTTCTTCCTTTAAACCATCCCGTGACCTCTGACAGTTCTTTCTTCTTTGCGGAAAGCTGTTTTTGTTTCTGTTGAATTGCACCATTTTGTTCTTCTAGTTCTTTATTCACTTTAAATAGTTTCGGATACTTTGATGCAAGCCTCGTCATTTTAGGTTGTTCCGGTTCTGCCTTTTCTTCTTTTGTTGTCTTGACTGCTGCCATGCTATTTTCAGCAACATGCTCTGGGTGTTCAGTTTCCGTTTGCTCTGTCTGTTTTTGCACTTCCCTGGATTTCTTAAACAGCACACTTGCTATCAAAAACTCCAATGCCTCAACCGCCACTGTTACAATTCTGGAAAATAATCGTGGTCTGTTTCCACGCCGGGCAATTGATTCCCTGATCGGCTCCGTGATTTCTTTCCACTTCACTTCCATTATCTTCGGTTCCGGCACTCCACTAATCAATGCCATATCAACAGCTCTGTTCCATTCTCGGCGTTTTTGATTATCCGCTTCTATTTCCTGTGCTTTCGGATTATTTTTTCCAATTTTCTTTGTTGCAAGATACACACTGCCACGCTCAAATACCTGTAACTTCTGGCTTTCATCCTGCACATAAATATTGATTAAATCTGTATACGAATGCTTTGCCTCATCCAGAAATGAATTACTCTTAAATCGTTCATCTTTCGCTGTAAACAGCTTTTTTTCATAGACCTCACCTTTTTTCACAATGCGGCAACCTTCTCGTATCTCACCATCTTCTCCCAGTATCTCTTTCTTGGTTCGGACATGTTTTCCATTTTCATCATAAAACATATTTCTACTGGCAGTTTTAATGATTGGTTCATCCAATAGCTTCCGTTCTGCAAAAATCAGATGAATGTGATAATTTGTTTTTCTTTTATTGTGGTGCAAAGCAGCAATACACTCCGCTCCGTAATTTTGTTTAAAATGATTTGTAAAAAGCTGTAGTAATCTATCCGGCTGATATTCTGTAAAACTCTCTGGTAATGCAATGATCAATTCTCTTGCCTCAATGCATTTTCCTTCTGTCCCGCTTTTTACAAATTCTTCCTGATTACATTTTGCAAGTTCCCGCCAAAATTTCCGTTCTGTAGTTTCATAAACCGCATAGAGGTTTTCCTGTTTTGCATGACTGGATATATAAGTGATCCTGCCTTTTACATTGCTTAGTTTTGTCATTTGAATAAATGAATTTCTTCCGATAGGCACTTCCTCCTTGTCTTTGGCAAAGTTAATTCTGCCATATTATTTGTGAGTGGGTGCATTGCATCCGTTTAGGAACTTACTGCCGTTTCCGGCTATAATAGCCCCCTGCAAGGGCGAAATACGCAGAGCATAAACGAAGTTTGTGCGATGGGTGTATTTCGCTCTCAAACGCCGAGGGCTTTGTGAGATGCTTCACGCCTCTGCTATAGTTTGGCTTTAGCTTTTTATTTTGGGCGTATCTGCCCTCTTTTTTCAGCCCGTATCCGGGCTTATTTTTATCACTAACAACCAATCGGCTATTTCTCTATCTGTCTGCTTTATTCCGGTATCCTTGCCTGTACATACTCCAGATCTCCGCAATACGGTGTTCCAACCAAATACCATTCTCTCGACAGATTCATTTCCATTCGGGTTTTTACCCACTGATCATCAACTAGAACTTCCAGACATTCTCCGCAGTGAAATCCTGGATCAATCCATAAGTCTGATGACAATAATCCATATCTTTTGTTATAACTGTTGTAACCTAATCTTCCTTCTCTCATGGTGTCATTCTCCCTTCATTTATCATTTCCGCAGGGACGCCCTGAATCAGGGCCCCCTTTTGAAAAGTTTTTTCTTCGCCAATCAACTACCGGCTACACCTTACAGACCTTCTCTTTGTTTGCTATGTACAGGTGCGTGGCACGCTCCTGTCATAAGGTCATCAAGCAGAATCTTTACCAACGAAAGTTCTCATGCATTCCACACTTATCCAAATACTCTTGTCTTGCCTTTTCCCGTTCTTCCTCGGTTGGTGCTGTTTTGAATGTTGTATATAACTGACGTTTTACCATACTGTCTAATTTTTCCATCAATGCTTTTTCTATCTCCGGCAGATATTCCTCATTCCCGGCAAGATGATACTGGAACAATGCCAGTAATAAATCTTTTGGTATCTGCACCTGTGATTTTCTTTCCATGTTTCTCCTTTCCGTGACGGTCGTGACGACAGTGACGATATTTTCACTACCGACACGCTATATAAAATACCGTCACAACCGTCACATATCGTCACGCTTGTTTTCCAACAAAGGCTAATCTGATCTTTCTTCCATCATGTCCTCGTTCCGCTTTATACTGGATTCCATATTCCAGAATCAATCGTTCCAGGCTGACATTTAATTTTCGTGATAATGCATTCGGCTGCATTTCCACCTGCAATACTTCCACAAGCTCTGTCGCTGTTCCTGACCACTCTGGCGTAGTTTCTGTTACAAGTTCTTTGATTTTTTCCAACACTGGATCTTCTGGTTCTTTCCAAAGTTCTGTTTCTGTCTTAGTAAGTTCCCAGACACATCTCTCCCGATTAAAGTTCAACCACAGTTTCTGATCCTGCTGGTCACGCCCTGCCACTTCCAGAACTGCCTTATTATCTGTCCGTTTTTCTTTCTGCATGACGAATGCTCCATCCGCAGCTCCAAGCAATCCATTCGTGCCAGAAATCATATCAAAACTATCTGAAGATTCCATTTTCCTTGTATGATGCACAACCAGAAAACAGATACCATATTTATCACTGAATGCTTTCAGCTTCGTTACAATCTCATAATCACTGGCATAACTGAATTTATCTCCACCAACCTCACGCACTTTCTGAAGAGTATCAATGATAATCAGTCTTGCGTCTTTATGCTCCGTCACAAATGTTACAAGCTGCCTTTCCAGTCCGTCATTGAGCGATTTTGATTTTGTAGCGAAATAAAAATTCTCACTGCCTTCCATTCCAAACATCTGTGATAACCGCTTTTGCAACCTTGCATAATCATCTTCCAATGCCAGATACAGAACCGTTCCCTGTCTGACTGAAAAGCCCCACAATGGAAGTCCTTTACTGATGTGATACCCGATCTGTGCCATAAAGAATGATTTTCCAATTTTCGGCGAACCAACAAACAGATAAGTTCCGTTATACAGAAGTCCATCTACAATCGGCAATTTTGGTGGATATGCAGTATCGTATAATTCCATCATAGAAACTGTTTCCAGATCATCTGGATTCTTTTTATTTGCTGATTTTGCTATATTTTCCGCATTATTTGTGGCTTGCAGATTGCCCTTACCGGGCAAATCTGCTATACTTTGGTTGGTTAATTTATTACTTGATGACTGTTCCACATCTGCGCCAACAGATGCAATCGGAGCAGTCATTTTTTCTTTTTCTGTCATTCATTATCCCCTTTCAATCCATACAATGTCTCTGCGACCAATCTCAGGGTACTCAGCAACTCTTCGTTTTCCTCACCGCATTTTTCCAGACGTTTCAATTCTTCATAAATCTCTGCCATCTGATTTCGCAATGCTTTATACACTCTTGGATTTCCCTGTACTACAATTTCCCGATCAGTTAATCGTTTTGTGATATAGTCCTGCTTACTAAGCCCAGACAATCGGACACTTGCATCAATCTGCTCTGCTTCTTCCGGTGATACCCGGAATGCTACAATTTTGTTTCTCCATCTTCCTTTACTGTCCAGATTCTTCTCCATTTGATTTTTCCATCCTTTCAATATCCAGTTGTTCTGCCATCTGCGTCTGCTCACTTGGAAACAGGTGTGCATATCGGTAAGTGATATCAATGCTCTCATGTCCCATTCGGTCTGCGATTGCCAATACCGTAAATCCCATATTGATCAATAACGATACATGGGAATGTCTCAAATCATGCACACGAATTCGCTTCACCCCAGACACTTTTGATCCTCTGTTCATTTCATGATGCAGATAAGATTTGGAAATTGTGAAAATTCTTTCGTCTTCCTTCAGACCGTAAAGCATTCCCATATAATCCTGCATCTCATCACATATAAATTGTGGCATCTTGATAAATCTGTTACTTTTAAATGTCTTTGGTGGGGTAATCACATCTTCCCGGTTTAATCTTTGATATGATTTGTTAATTCGCAGTGTATGCGTTGTAAAGTCAAAATCCGCTGGTGTCAGGGCAAGCAACTCTCCTTCACGGATACCACACCAGTAAAGCATTTCAAAAGCATAGTAAGAAACTGGTTTATCCATCATCACATCTGCAAATTTCAAATACTCTTCTTTCGTCCAGAACAACATTTCCTTATATTCCTCTATTGCTATATTTCCAGCTTTCTGTGCCGGATTAGAAGGCAAATGATAAAAATCAACTGCATGATTGAAAATGGCACTTAACTGGCTGTGGATTTTCCGCAGATATGAAGCAGAATACCCTTTTCCATTCGCTCTCTTAAATGCAAGCAAATGATTCTGCCATGCAATCACATCTTTTGGTTCAATTTCTGCAATCTTTCTCTCCCCAAAATATGGAAGAATTTTTGTTCTGGCAATATTATTCTTAGTTCCCCATGTGTTATCCCGGATTCGTTCCTTTTTATCTTCTACATAAATTTCATAAAAACTTGCGAAAGTCATATCCAGTTTTGCATCATGCTTTAACATTTGTTCGTGTTCCCACATCTGCGCTTCTCGCTTCGTAGGAAATCCTCGTTTTGAAGTCTGTTTCGTTTTCCCTGTCCAGTCGGTATACCGATAAACCACTCGCCACTTCCCAGTGACATTATCTTTGTAAATACTCATACAAATTCTCCTCTCTCTTACACTTCGCTGTAACATACTTTTTTGCGGAAATAATTGGTGTTTACTCTGCCAGCTACCGTAAGATAACCCAGCTTCTGTAATTCATCATTTAACTGTTTGACAATCTTATAAGCATAAGACTTGGAAACTCCCAGTTCCGCTACAACTTCTTCTACTGTCATAAAAGTTCTGTTCGTCACATCGCATCCCTCCCCTCTATCTTAACGAAATTTGTTTAAGTTGTTATATTTGCATGATACTAAACATTTTGATTTAAGTCAAGCAATTTTATGCGAATATTAAATTTTTTTGTTTAAGTTCTTCTTGCTATCCGAAATTGCTCATGCTATACTGAACCTAAACAGAATTGTTTTATTTTCTATCACAATTAATTATGGCAACACGAATGACCACTATAAGGAGGCAAACAAAAATGGCAATCGGACAACGTATCAAATATTTTCGCAACCGCATAGGCATGACACAAAAACAACTCGGAGAACAACTGGGATTCAAAGGAAAAACCTCAGATGTCCGCATGGCTCAGTATGAATCTGAAGCCAGAGTTCCTAAGATTGATCTTGTAAAACAAATGTCTCAGATCTTTGATATCAATACTCATGCCTTAACAGTTCCAGATATTGATACTCACATAGGTCTGATGCATACACTATTTGCACTGGAAGATATGTATGGTCTAAAGGTAAAAAATGTAGATGGACAACCTCATCTCTGCCTTGACTCTTCCATATCTGCTCCCGGCTCATCTGTCGATGAAATATTTCGTGCATGGATGGAACAAGCTGACAAACTGGAAAACGGTGAAATCAGCAAGGAAGAATATGATGAATGGAGATATAAGTACCCGGAACTGGATACTTACCAGAAACGTGCCAAGGTACCATCTCAGGAGCTGAGTGATTACCTCGTAAAAGAATTGACTAAAAAAGAAAAATAAAAGAAGAGACTAGAAAAACCTTACCGATATTCAGTTTTTTACTTCTGAAAATCAGTAAGGTTTCTTTATATACGTTATGAAATAAAATTTATATCTTTTGAATAATCACAAAATGTTGCCATTTTGTTGCCAATCACTAAGCAAATTTGCTTGCAGCCCGCATAAATACTGGCTTCTCATGATTGTGTGGATTATTCAAACTCTATCGTTCCAGGAGGCTTCGATGTAATATCTAACATTACTCGATTTACATGAGGAACTTCATTTACGATACGATTTGATACGATCGTTAAGACATCATATGGGATTCTTGCCCAGTCCGCTGTCATACCATCAATCGATGTTACTGCACGAATCGCAACGGCATAAGCATAGGTGCGCTGATCTCCCATGACACCTACTGACTTCATATTTGTAAGTGCTGTAAAATACTGCCAGATTTCACGATCTAATCCAGCTTTCTTGATTTCTTCTCTTAGAATAGCATCAGATTCTCTCACCATCATCAGCTTTTCTTCTGTAATCTCTCCAATAATGCGAATACCAAGTCCTGGACCTGGGAAAGGCTGTCTCCATACCATTTCATCCGGAAGGCCTAATTCGCTTCCAAGCGCTCTTACTTCGTCCTTAAACAACGTATTTAAAGGTTCAATCAACTGAAACTGCATATCCTTTGGAAGACCACCAACATTATGATGTGATTTAATGGTCTGAGCCGTTTTTGTCCCTGACTCGATCACATCCGTATATAAAGTCCCCTGAGCCAGCCACTTAATATCTTCCCCTTCAACAAGCTTCTTCACTTCTTCATCAAAAGTATACACAAACTCATTTCCAATGATCTTACGCTTCTGTTCAGGATCACTAACACCCTTTAACTTTGATAAGAAACGCTCTTTCGCATCAATCTTCACAAGATTCAGGTTCATTTCACGTCCAAATACTTCCATAACGCTGTCCGCTTCACCTTTTCTTAAAAGACCGTGATCGATAAACATACAATACAACTGATTACCAATTGCCTTATGTAACAAAGCGGCAACTACCGAAGAATCAACCCCGCCGGACAAACCTAAAAGCACCTTGTCATTACCGACTTGTTCCCGGATCTTTGCAATCTGCATCTCGATAAAAGAACTCATCGACCAATTATTCTTTGCATGGCAGACTTCAAATACGAAATTTCTCAAGATCTCATTTCCAAACTCTGAATGACGCACCTCCGGATGAAACTGCAACGTATAGATCTTCTTCTTTTCATTACTTGTCGCAGCATAATAACAAGTATCACTCGAAGCATCTCTTACAAACCCATCTGCAAGCTTATCCACCTGATCACCATGACTCATCCATACCGTCTGTTTCTTAGGCAAGCCTTTAAAAATCAAAGAATCGGTATCAATCGTAATCTCACATCTTCCATATTCCTTTGCTTCACAAGCCTTTACATGCCCGCCATTCATATAATGGATCATCTGCATTCCATAACAAATTCCCAAAATAGGAATCCCACTGTCAAAAATAGCCGGATCACACATGAACGCATCCTTCTCATAAACACTATTCGGTCCCCCGCTAAACACGATACCCTTTACATCTTCAAAACTCTTGATCTGTTCCAAGGTTAACGTATGCGGATGTAATTCACTATAAACTCCAAACTCACGAATACGTCTTGCAATCAGCTGGTTATACTGTGAGCCAAAATCCAAAACAATAATCTTATCTGCCATAATTTCCTCCATCTACTCCCCAATATTTTACCATATTCTCCTACAAATACCTATACATTGTTCACGATAATTCATGATATTTCACAAAGAAAACACTTTAAAAGAGTACCTTTCAGTACTCAACACATTTTTCATAAGCAATTCTCGGTGACACACCGCCAATATAGATCATTCCACATTCAATAAAACCATTCTTCTCAAGAAATCTTCTCATTGAATGATTATCCTGATGCGTATCAATACGCAGACTAACAGCATGACTTTCTCTACAAGCTTTTATCGCATACTCTAAAAACTCCCTGGCTCTTCCCTCACCCTTATACTTGTCATCGATTGCAATGCGGTGAATGACCCCATAAGAGCCCTCACACAGCCATTTACCATCAATTCTTACATAATCGGGATCATCTGCAACCTTAAAGCACATCGTACCTAGAATAGGTCCATCCTCTAAGACATAGCTATAACCTTGCTTGATGTCTTCCAAAAGCACTTCTTTATTTGGATAGCCATCCTGCCACTGATCAACCCCCTGCTCTTTCAAATAAGCTTTGGCCTGATCAATGATCCTTATCATTTCATCAATATCATTTCTTACAGCTTTACGAATCATAAATCTATTATAATCAAAAACTATCCTCTTTTCAATCATGCTTATTCACTAAATATTCAATGATCGCTTTTCTTGTAACGATTCCGATAAATACATTTGAATCATCCACAACAGGAACAAAATTCTGTCGCATCGCACGCGTCAAAAGTTCCTCGATTCCCACCGTAATACGAATGCTTGGATTCTTATCCGCCCTTAAAATATCCTTGATTTTCGTATCCTCAACACTTTTCATATTTGTCTTATGCAGCTGATCATCATTTTCATCGACCAGATACCATAAAAAATCACCCTCAGATACCGTACCCACATATTCATTTTTTTCATTGATCACCGGGATCGAAGTATAACCATGATACTTCATCTTTTCAAGTCCTGCCCGGATACTGTCATTTTCATACATATATACGACCTGGAATTTAGGTCTTAAAAAAAACGCAACGTTCATAAGAACCTCCTTGTTGTCAGCTATATTGTATGTTTCTTTCTCCACGATTTCAAGTCATCCCGATAAATCACATTTTTTCACAACAAAAGAAAACAATTGACAATTGATTAGACAACTGTCATAATTAAATTGAATAAAAGCAATATTTTTTACGTTATCAAAAAAGCTAGCAGTAAAGGTATGAACTCAATAATAATATTTAAATTCTTGAGTGTGCTTCTTGTTCGGGTAAGGAGGTACAACGATGAAAACTGGAAAAGTAAAATGGTTCAATGCTGAAAAAGGCTATGGATTCATCACAGACGAAACAGGCAAAGACATTTTTGTTCATTTCTCAGCTATCAATTCTGAAGGTTTCAAGACTTTAGAAGAAGGTCAGACCGTCAGTTATGAAGTTGTTGAAAAAGAACGCGGACCACAGGCAAGTGATGTCACTGTCATCTAGCTTGCTCAAAGCGAACAGATCCTTGTGATTTGTTCGCTTTTTCTATAAAAAAAAGACAAATCATGCAAGACTTGCCTCATTTTCTTCTTGTAAAACAACATCATATGGCCAATCCATGATCGAGCCAAACGCATAAACATCTTTAAATCCTTTATCAGCCAACAGCTGTGCACCCTGCTTACTTTTTTCTTCTTCTCGGCCATATACAAGGATCGTCTTATTGACATCCAGACCCATCTCATCAATCTTATCAGAAAGGATCTCCAAAGGGATCGAAATCGCTTCTGGTGCATGCATTTCATCATAATATTCACGCATACTGACTTCAATGACCAGGCAGTCCTCCTTCATGATTTCATAAGCCGTAGCCGGCTTGATCGTCATATAACCATGAACACCTCGCTGAGCATTAGTCAAACGAACCTTCTTGATCCGCCCCTTTGCCAGCATTTCTCTTCTTTTTTTCGTGTTCATATAATAACAGATAATAAACAGAACGATCGTTGCGGCAAGAATGTAAGGCATATAGGACGTAAAGAAATAATTTAAGATCATCGCTAATACAAATATCAACAGCTGGACATATAAAAATAGATTCCATTCATATTTTGCTCTTTTATCTGCATACCGCATGATATACACTTCATTGAATATCTCCCTGCCATTTTGATGTTCATCGGTATATTCAATTACATCACCTTTTTTCATATCAGTTCACCTTCCTTGCGACAACCACCAAGCGTCCGTTATCATTTGAATACTCACAGGTTGACAAGGTCAACAGCTTATCCCCATACTGAGGTGTGATACCTGTATCATAATAAGCAGCCCGCTTATATTTTTGAATCTGTTCATTAAAGCTTTCTTCATCTTCAGCATTGAAAAAAGTATAGTAATCGATATAAAGCTCATGATCCGGATCATCCACAGTTTTAAATACCGCAAAGATCTCATAAGTTGAGTTATGATAAATCGTATCAAATTCAAACGTCTTATGCGTTTCATAGAAATTATAATCAGTAAATTTCCTGAGATCACCAAACATCGTGCCATCATCCATGTTATGTGCATAAATGATCATATTGTCATCCTCATCCTGAAGATTGGCATTTGCATTGACAAAAGGAGTTCCTCTAAATTCATACTCTTTATCAAAATTTCTTCTCAAATAAAATTCCTCATCATCGGGCGTCTGCATGACCGGATAATTGACTTTGGTATCCTCAATGGTGATCCACCCGATCATATCACTATTCTGCTTCAAAAGATCTCCATATTTTTCCACAAAGCTCATCGTCCTGCCATCATCTTCTTTTACCTGTGAAAGCAGCTCACCGATTCTTTTTTCTGACTGATAACCTTCATAGTAATAAGTAACGATTTTATAGAGTGAAAAACAAAATACACCGATACATAAAACAAGTAATATATTTCTTAAAATTCTTTTCATGTTATCACCTTTGATTATTATAAACGATTCATTAAAAAAAAGAAACTGTCAAGCAGTTTCTTTCGATAATTCACGATCTCCGATATCACTTCGATAAAATAAGCCTTCTCTTTGAATCTTTTCTATCAAAGCATAGGTTTTCTGTTTTGCTTCTTTTAAAGTAGGCGCACTCTGTGAAATGAACAGTACCCTTCCCCCGCTTGAAACAAGACCCTTATCTGTTTTCTTGGTTCCCATATGGAAACATGCCGGTGAGGTCAATGTCAGATCACTTAGATCGATATTTTTCTGATAGCTCTGCGGATATCCTTCAGCTGCCAATACAACACCTAAAAAAGCATCTTTGGAGAATGTAATGATTGGTTTTTTATGAGCCATGACATCCACGATCGTCTGATACAGGTCACTTGTCATCGCCTGTAAGACTACTTCACTTTCCGGATCACCGAAACGGCAATTAAACTCGATCGTTTTGACACCCTCATCCGTAAGCAT
The DNA here is from genome assembly GCF_055420025.1 of Traorella sp. mt218. Taxonomy (NCBI): domain Bacteria; kingdom Bacillati; phylum Bacillota; class Erysipelotrichia; order Erysipelotrichales; family Erysipelotrichaceae; genus Traorella; species Traorella sp. mt218. Next base: position 175,573 of record NZ_JBVAYM010000001.1, on the reverse strand, counting down.
AAAGCCGCCATAAAGGACACCTTGATAAGGCATTCCTTCTAAAACCATCGCTTCTGCAATAGGCTTCATCACCTTTTCCATCGCTTCATCAACAGCACTTTGAGGAATATGAGCCACAGGTGTATAAGCACCCATACCGCCTGTATTTAAACCTTGATCATGGTCAAAGGCACGCTTATGATCCTGAGCGATCTGCATCGGATAAACATCCTTGCCATTAACAAAAGCAAAGAGTGAAAATTCTTCTCCTTCAAGGTATTCTTCAATGACCAAAGAAGTCCCGGCATCTTTAAATAAATCATTGCACATCATATCTTTTAAGCTGTTTTGGGCTTCTTCCATCGTAGAAGCGATGATGACTCCTTTTCCGGCTGCCAGCCCATCGGCTTTTAAAACGATCGGGCATTTTTGAGCGGATAGATAAGCCTTTGCTTTTTCATAGTCATCAAAACTGGCATACTTGGCTGTCGGAATATTATATTTATGCATCATATCCTTGGCAAAGCACTTGCTTCCTTCCAACTGGCTTGCCGCCTTTGTTGGTCCAAAAATATTCAGCCCTGCTTTTTGAAAAGCATCTGTAATTCCTGCACATAAAGGAATCTCCGGACCTACAAAAGTCAGATCGATCTTATTTTCTTTTGCGAAGGCAATCAGGCTCTCAAAATCTAAGATATCGATATCTGCAACAGTTGCGACATCGTCCATGCCTCCGTTGCCACTGGCAACATATACCTGCTCAACATACGGGCTTTGAGCAAACTTATAACAAAGAGCATGTTCACGTCCGCCACTGCCGATCACCAACACCTTAGCCATTAGTGTTTGAAATGGCGTTTGCCCGTAAACACCATCGATACCTGATTCTCGTTGCAGGCTTTGATCGAGTCTTCATCTCTGATCGATCCGCCCGGCTGAATGATGGCGCTGATACCATATTCACTGGCTAACTTGACCGTATCATCCATCGGGAAGAAAGCATCACTGGCCAATACCGCACCACGTGCTTTTTCACCGGCCTGTTCCAAAGCAATCTTCGCCGCACCCACACGGTTCATCTGTCCGGCACCGACACCTAATGTCTGACCATCCTTGACGATCACGATCGCATTTGATTTCACATGTTTTACAACCTTGAAGCCAAACAGCAGATCTTCCATTTCTTTTTCTGTCGGCTGCTTTTCAGTAACACATTTGCAGTCCTTGGCTGTCGTCACGGCACGATCGGTTTCCTGAACCAAAACGCCGCCGCTCACCGAAACAAACTTGCGTACATATTCCCGCTGAGCTTCTTTTGTGAAAGTCATCAGACGAATGTTTTTCTTACGGCTTAAAATTTCAAAAGCTTCTTCTTCAAAAGCCGGCGCTAAAATAATTTCTAAGAACATCTTGCTTAATTCTTCCGCAATCTGTACCGTAACAGTTTCATTAAAAGCAACGATACCTCCAAAAATGCTTGTCGTATCAGCCTCATAAGCTTTTCTCCAGGCAGTATAAAGATCTCCGGCCACACCAATGCCACATGGATTCATATGTTTGACCGCAACAACTGCACTGCTTCCTTCAAAATCACGCAAGATCTCTAACGTTGCATTTGCATCCTGAATATTATTATATGAAAGCTCTTTGCCATGCAGCTGCTTTGCAGAACAAAGCGAATAAGGTGTCGTAAACATCTCACTGTAAAAGCTTGCTTTTTGATGTGGATTCTCACCATAACGCAATGTCTGTTTCAAATCAAAGGTCATCGTCAATGTTTCAGGATTTTCTTCATGGACATAATCACTCATATACTGGGCGATCAAAGCATCATAGCTGGCTGTCGTACGGAAAACCTTCGCTGCTAAACGCTGGCGGGTTGTAAGAGTCGTATCACCATTTTCTTTGATTTCTTTTAAAACCTGATCATAATCCTTCACATCACAAACTACTGTGACATATGCATGATTCTTTGCGGCACTTCTTAACATGCTAGGTCCGCCGATATCAATATTTTCAATGGCCTCGGCATGTGTAAAGCCTTCTTTAGAAATCGTCTGCTTGAATGGATAAAGATTGACACAAACAAGATCAATCGTTTCAATATGATTTTCTTTTAATTGTTTTTGATGGCTTTCCAGATCACGGACTGCCAACAATCCTCCATGAACCATCGGATGCAATGTCTTGACACGTCCATCCAGAATTTCCGGAAAATGTGTAACCTCTTCAATCCCCAAACAATCAATTCCTGCTTCCTTTAACACCTTATAGGTTCCGCCTGTAGAAATGATCTCATAGCCGCATTCAACCAATCCTTTCACAAAAGGAATCAGATTTGTCTTATCACTTACACTTACTAAAGCACGCTTTTTCATTTCATTTCCTCCAATAATTTTTGAATCACAGCTGGATAAAGCACATGTTCAATCGCATGAATAGATGCTTCAATTTCCTCTCTGTTCATATTTTCTTCAACATCAAAGCTTTTCTGGGCAATGATCTTGCCGCTGTCCATGCCGCTGTCCACATAATGAATCGTAACACCCATGACCTTGACACCATAATCAATCGCCTGTCCGATCGCATCCTTTCCTTTAAATGCCGGCAAGAGCGATGGATGAATATTGATAATTTTTCCTTCATAGGCATTTAAAAGCACTTCACCACATAAACGCATATAACCTGCCAGTACGATCAAAGACACATTTTTTCGTTCAAGCAGCGCAACGATTTCTTTTTCATAATCCTTTTTCGAAGGATAGCTTTTTGGATCAAAGGCAAAGACCTCAATATTTTTCTTTCGGGCTTTTTCAACGACCTTCGCGTCTACATGATCGGCAACGACACATTCGATTGATGCTTCTAGTTTATGATCTTCGATCGCTTTCTGAATGGCTTCGAAATTCGTTCCTGTACCACTTGCGAAAACAGCTATGTTTTTCATTTGAATGAAATTCCTTCCTGATCGACGACCTTACCGATCACTGAAGCCTTTTCACCCATATCTTTTAAAACGGATAAAGCTGCATCAACATCATTTTCATCCACGACAAGGATCATACCAATACCCATATTAAATACATGATACATCTCATCTTCTTCAATATTGCCAAGCTTCTGTAAGAAGCGGAAGACTTCCAATACTTCCCAGCTGCCCTTTTCAATTTCAATGCCTAATCCCTTATTCAAACAGCGTGGCATATTTTCATGGAAACCACCACCGGTAATATGAGCAACCCCATGCACATCAACCTTTTTGAATACTTCGCTGACTGCTTTCACATAAATGCGTGTCGGCGTTAACAAAGTTTCACCAAGCGATTGAGAAAGTCCCTCATAAGTCTTTGATAAATCCAGATCATGATCCTTGAAAATAAGTTTGCGCACCAATGAAAAACCATTCGAATGAACACCTGAGCTTGCTAAACCGATGACAACGTCACCTGCCTTCGTTTTTGAACCATCGATGATCTGATCCTTTTCGACAACACCAACGGTAAAACCGGCCACATCATATTCATCCTCATCATACATATCCGGCATTTCGGCCGTTTCACCGCCGACCAAAGCACAATTTGCCAAGACACAGCCATCACTGACACCCTTCACGATGGCCTCGATCTTTTCCGGATGATTCTTACCAACGGCAATATAATCTAAAAAAAGCAAAGGCTGGGCTCCCTGCGCCAGAACATCATTGACGCACATTGCCACGACATCCTGACCGATCGTATCATGCTTATCCATCATAAATGCCAGCTTCAGTTTTGTTCCGACACCATCCGTACCACTGACCAGCACGGGATTTTTATAATGCAAGGCGCTTAAATCAAACAATCCTCCAAAGGAACCGATATTTCCCATCACACCTAAACGATGGGTCGCAGAAATATGTTTTTTGATTCGTTCCACAGACTCATAGCCTGCTTCCAGATCTACTCCGGCACTCTTATATTGTTCGCTCATATATCCTCCTAGAATTTTGTTTCCTTATTGGCATCCTTGATCGAATCAAATAATTCTGTCGGATAATTTCCGCTGAAGCATGCCATACACATATCATTCAAGCCAATGGCCCGTTTCAAACCTTCCATTGAAATAAATGCCAAAGAATCACAGCCCGTGATCTTTCTTACCTCTTCGACATTGTGGAAGGCACTGATCAGTTCATCATAAGTGCTCGTATCCACACCATAGAAGCAAGGAGAGATCATAGGCGGAGAAGCAATTCTCATATGTACCTCGCTGGCTCCCATATCACGAAGCATCTTTACGATCTTTGTCGAAGTCGTACCACGAACGATCGAATCATCGATCAAGATGATCCGTTTGCCCTTAACGATGCTTCTGACCGGTGAAAGCTTCATACGAACACCTTTGTCACGCAATTCCTGACTCGGTTCAATAAAGGTCCTTCCCATATATTTATTTTTGATCAAGCCTACCTCATAAGGAATACCGCTCTCTTCCGCATAACCAACTGCCGCACTCAAACTGGAATCAGGTACTCCGATTACGATATCGGCATCCACAGGTGCTTCCTGAGCCAATACCTTCCCTGCCATCTTTCGTGAAGCGTGGACATTGATCCCACAGATATCACTGTCAGGCCTTGAAAAATAAATATACTCCATCGCACAAATCTTACTGCAGGTATCTTCCGTATAAAAGCATGAAGATACTTTATTTTTTGAAAAAGTAACGATTTCTCCCGGCAAGACATCTCTGATAAATTCCGCACCGATAACATCAAACGCACATGTTTCACTACTGATCACATAGCCGTCCTGCAGCTTACCGATCGAAAGCGGACGAAGACCATTTTTATCACGCATGGTATATAATTTATCTTTGGTAATGATCAGGAATGCAAAACCGCCAATCAGAATATTCAAAGCTTCCTTGATCGATTCAAGTCTTGAACGAGTCGCATTCTTCTTTACAAGATGAGCGAGAATTTCGGTATCGCTCGTTGACTGAAAGATGGAACCGTTTCTTTCCAGCTTTTCACGAATCTGTTTAGAATTTACGATATTTCCGTTATGACATAATCCAAAATCACCTGTTGAGTGATTGAACATGAACGGTTGAACATTATTGGGACCACTGCCTCCGGCTGTTGAATAACGAACATGTCCGATCGCAACATTTCCCTTGCAGGCTCTAAGCTCCTGTTCATGAAAGGTTTCTTTGACCAGTCCCATGCCACGATGTCCATACAGCTTCTCACCGTCTGTCGAAACGATGCCGCAGCCTTCCTGGCCACGATGCTGCATGGCATGAAGCGCATAATAGGTAAGCTCACTTGCCTTATCGACATTGAAGACACCAAAGACCCCACATTCTTCATGAATTTCCTGATCCTGATAGATTTGCTGATTCATAATTTCTCCTTAATTTGATAATCTCTTTAAAATTTCCTGATAAGCATCCTCTACATTTCCAAGATTTCTACGGAAACGATCCTTATCAAGCTTTTCTTTTGTTTCCTTATCCCACAGACGACAAGTATCCGGTGAAATTTCATCCGCCAACACGATTTCACCATCCGATGTACGTCCAAATTCAATTTTAAAATCTACAAGAATAATTCCTAAACGATCCCACATATCGACCATCACTTCATTGATCGTCTTTGTCATTTCATAGATCTTCTTTAACTCATCATAGGTTGCTGCCTTCAATGCAACGGCATGGTGATCATTGATCAGCGGATCTCCCAGATCATCATCCTTGTAACAGATCTCATAAATCACATTGTCCGGCTTCGTTCCCTCTTCGATACCTAAGCGTTTCGACATGCTTCCGGCAATATAATTACGTACGATCACTTCCAACGGAATGATGGAAACTTTACGACAAAGCTGATCACGGTCATTCAGCTTTTCGATCAAATGTGTCTTGATTCCCTTTTCTTCCAGTTTCTTGAAAATGATATAACTGATCTGATTATTCAAATAGCCTTTATTTTCAATTTGTCCCTTCTTTTCACCATTAAAAGCCGTGGCATCATCCTTGTAATGAATGATGATCTTATCCGGATCATCTGTGGCATAAATCTGTTTTGCCTTACCTTCATAAAGAAATTCTCTTTTTTCCATTTTTTCTCTCCTCACCTATTTTTTAAAATATTGAACACCGCTGGCAAAAATACTTTGTTTCTTCTTGCCCGGAATATTCTTAAACACATCATTGAAATATCTTTCGGAATGACCCATTTTTCCTAAGATGTGACCATCAAAGGACGTTATGCCTTCAATGGCATAACAAGAACCATTGACATTGCTATGCGAATCATAGCTAAGCCTTCCCTCATCGTCACAATACTGGAAAGCAACACATCCCTTTTCAAAAAGCTCTTCCGCCAGTTCTTCACTCACGACAAACTTGCCTTCTCCATGACTGACAGCAATGGAATACACATCGCCTACCTGTTCATGAGCAAGCCATGGTGAATGATTGCTGGCCACGCGTGTATGAACAATCGTTGAGATATGACGGTTGATATCATTTCTAAACAGTGTCGGCGCACTCTCATCCAGCGTCCTGATTCTTCCATAAGGCAGCAATCCTGATTTCACCAATGCCTGGAAGCCATTGCAGATACCTAAGATCAAGCCATCACGATCCAAAAGATCATGAACCGCCTTCTTGACCTTCTCATTCTGCAGCACATTCACGATAAACTTGGCACTGCCATCCGGTTCATCACCACTTGAAAAACCGCCTGGGAACGCCAGGATCTGACATTGACCTAAAAGTTCCACCAACTCATCAATACTGTCAAAAATCATCTGCTCGGTTTCATTTCTGAATACAAAGATATGGGTAATGGCTCCCTCTTCCTCAAAAGCACGTGCCGTATCGTATTCACAGTTAGTACCCGGGAAGACTGGAATGCAGACATGTACCTCATCCACTAAATGCCTGGATTTAAATACTTGTGTTGATGCTGTGTCATGATAAGGAATCAACGCTTTGCTGCTTTGGGAAACCGTTGGATATAATTTTTCAAAAGTTGACATATAAGCCTCTGCAGCCTTGTCCATATCAACCTCAATACCATTGATGCGCACCTTATCAGAGGTATGACCAATGATCACTGCATATTCACTGCCCAATGCTTCTTCACTTTCGACGATAAAGCAGGCCGGCATAAAATCAAAGACATGTTTTAGTTTGACATCAAAACCGATCATATTGCCAAACGCCATCTTAAACAAGGTTGCTGCCGCGCCGCCTTTTTCAATGACGCTGCAGGCGAGTACCTTTTTGGACTGAATCAGACGTTCCATTTCTTCGAATGTTTTTTGAACGCTATCTAAATCAAATTTTTCAAAATCAAATACAGGAGCAACAAGACTTAACACATGACCCTTTCCTTTTAGTTCATTGGAAATAATGTTATCTACATCACCATGCGCACAAGCAAAAGAAATTAATGTAGGTACGACGGAAATATCCTGGAAAGTACCTGACATTGAATCTTTACCGCCGATGGCTGCAATCTTAAATTTATCCTGAACGGCAATTGCTCCTAATAACGCCTCTGTTACCTTTCCCCATGAACGCTCATTCTTTCCTAAACGCTCAAAATATTCCTGAAATGAGAAATGGATATGCTCCATCTTGCCACCGACAGCAATAACCTTGGCCATAGATTGCAGGACGCTGTTTTGAGCACCGACGAAGCAAGAATACTCCATGACCTCCGGGTCAAAGCCATATGTAAGAATGGAACAGGTTTTGGTCCTGCCATCAAGTACCGGAAGCTTTTGAACGCTTGCCTGAGCAGGTGTCAGCTGCGTTTTTCCGCCAAACGGCATCAAAACGGTCGTACTTCCGATCGAAGCATCGAACATTTCTGCCAATCCTTTTTGCGAAGCAACATTCATATCAGAAAGAATGTGACAGATATTTTCTTCATTGCATTCAAGTTCGCTTCTAAATGGATTCTTACCTGATAATGTATCAATATTCACATCAGCATGTTGGCGTGCTCCGCTCGTATCAATAAAATCACGGGCCAGATCAACAACTACTTCACCATGATATTCCATGACCAAACGGTTGGAATCATTGACAACAGCCACTACATAGGCTTCCAGATTTTCAGCCTCAGCCATAGATATGAATCTGTCTGCATCATCAGCGGCAACTACAACCGCCATTCTTTCCTGACTTTCACTGATGGCAATTTCTGTCGCATTCAAACCGGCATATTTCGTACGCACCAAATCAAGATTGATCTTTAAGCCGCTTGCCAGCTCACCAATGGCCACACAGACACCGCCTGCGCCAAAATCGTTACACTTTTTAATTAATTTCGTACACGCTTCATTTCTGAATAAACGCTGAATTTTTCTTTCTTCAGGAGCATTTCCTTTCTGTACTTCACTTGCACAGACCTCCAATGATTTTACATTATGTTCTTTGCTGGAGCCGGTAGCACCACCGATACCATCACGTCCGGTACGCCCACCCAATAAGATGACGACATCTTTATTTACAGGTGTTTCTCTTCGTACGTTCTCAACCTTGCTGGCACCAACGATAGCTCCTACCTCCATATGTTTTGCGACATAAGAATCATGATAGATCTCACGTACGAAAGTTGTCGGCAGACCGATCTGATTGCCATAAGAGGAATTTCCCTGTGCTGCCTTCTTAGAAATTACTTTCTGCGGAAGCTTGCCTTCCATCGTCTTTTCAATACTTTCTAAAACATTACCGCTGCCACTGATGCGCATTGCCTGATAGACATAGCTCCGGCCACTCAAAGGATCGCGGATCGCTCCTCCGATACAAGTGCTGGCACCACCGAACGGCTCAATTTCCGTTGGATGATTATGCGTTTCATTTTTAAACTGAAGCAGCCATTTTTCCATGACGCCATCATGATCCACGTCAATAAAGACGCTGCAGGCATTAATCTCTTCACTGACTTCAACTTCATCCGCCATTTTCTTATTTCTCAGATCTCTCGCATTGATCGTAGCCATATCCATTAAAGTGATCGGCTTTTCACAACGTCCGTTCTCTTTTCTTAATTCCATATAACGATCTAATGCCGTCTGAATGTCTTCTTTGAAACGTGAAGTCGTGATCTTGATATCTTTCAGACAGGTTTCAAAAGTCGTATGACGACAATGATCCGACCAATAAGTATCTAAGACCCGGATTTCAGTTTCGCTTGGATCTCTTTTTTCAGTATTCTTAAAATAATCCTGAACCATCAAAAGATCTTCTTTGGACATTGCAAGTCCTTCTTCTTTCAGAAAAGCTTCGATCTGCTGATCATTCATATCAATAAATCCGCTATAATCCTTCAATGGCTTCACATCGACATTTGAATCAATGCTCAGCACATCCATATTCTTCTTTCTTGTTTCAATAGGATTGATCACATAATGAGAAACCTTCTCATATTCTTCTTCACTTAGATCACAGTCAAAGATCAAAAGCTTACCGCTGGTGATCACACAGCTGTCCGTCGGATCTAACAGCTTAACACACTGCATGGCACTATCGGCTCTTTGATCATACTGCCCCGGAAGCGTTTCTATCGCAATCACATTCATGCCTGAAGCTTCTACATCCTCTAAAACAACATCAACGACCGGCTCACTAAAAACCGTTGCCTTGGCCTTTTCAAGAATATCTTTTTCAATGTTAAAAACATCGTAGACATTCACCAGACGCATCGAAGAAGGCTGAATATGAAAATTCTCTTTTAACTGTGCAAAAAGATCTTTGGCCTCAACTTGAAATCCTTCTTTTTTCTCAACGAATACTCTCTCGCTAACCTTCATGTTCCCTCCTAGAATTTCATATTTTCAAGCACATTCCGTTTCATGCTTTCTTTATGCTCCAGCATCTTCTGGTGATACTTTTCATCAAAAGCACCCAAAATCGTCGCACAAAGCACAGCGGCATTCTTAGCTCCCGCTTTACCGATCGCAACGGTAGCAACCGGAACGCCTGCCGGCATCTGAACGATGCTTAATAATGAATCCAAACCATCCAGCGTGCTTGTCTTAATAGGAATACCGATGACCGGAAGCGTAGTACATCCCGCAATAACTCCTGCCAGATGTGCTGCTCCGCCTGCCGCAGCTACGATGATCTTCAATCCTCTTTCATAAGCGCTCTTTGCATAAGCCATCGTTTCATCCGGAGTACGGTGTGCACTTAATACGATCTTTTCATAAGGAATATCAAATTCCTCCAAAAGCTTTGTTGTTTCCACAACACAGTCAAAATCACTCATGGAACCCATTACGATTCCCACCAACGGTTTTCTTTCCATCTTTCTCTCCTTCTTTAAATATAAAAAGACATTAGAAATCTAATGTCCACAAAACAAAAAAGACTTTTGCTTTGTAGTCGCTTTTTTTACGGAAAAGCGGTAGAAACTTGTGAGCCATATCCTCACGATTATACAATTCAAAACCAATAAAAGAAAAAATAGATGCGTCAAAAACATCTATGATTTCAATATATAATTTTCTGAAAATGACTGAGATACATTTAAATTTAAGAACATGCTATCACCCTCACTTTCAACATTATTCTAACACATTTTATAAATGATGAAAACATATATTTAGAATTTATATTAAGTTTCTAATGTTATCTTTTATATTTAATCCATAATATGAACATTAAGGATAAAGAATATCGATAAAATTGATATTTTACACAAAGAACGCTGCATTTTTTCAAATTTCTTGCACATTAAATAAATTTTTTTAAAAAAGTTCTTGCAATTTAAGGAAAGCTAGGTTATTATATATAGGCACTGATTAGTGCTAAAATGCGCCGTTAGCTCAACTGGATAGAGCGTTTGACTACGGATCAAAAGGTTGTGGGTTCGATTCCTGTACGGCGCGCCATTTAACGGGATGTAGCACAGCTTGGTAGTGCACTTGATTTGGGATCAAGGGGTCGCAGGTTCGAATCCTGTCATCCCGACCATTAATTTGGCTGGGTAGCTTAGTTGGCTAGAGCATCCGGTTCATACCCGGAAGGTCATGGGTTCGAGTCCCATCCCCGCCACCATATATTTAAACCTGGACCATTAGCTCAGTTGGTTAGAGCATCCGGCTCATAACCGGTGGGTCGTGGGTTCAAGTCCTACATGGTCCACCATTTTAGTTAAATAGTGGAGGAATACCCAAGTGGCTGAAGGGTCCGGTCTTGAAAACCGGTAGGTCGGGAAACCGGCGCCTGGGTTCGAATCCCAGTTCCTCCGCCATTTCCTAAAAAAATTTATTTACACATCGCGGGATGGAGCAGTCTGGTAGCTCGTCGGGCTCATAACCCGAAGGTCGTTGGTTCAAATCCTTCTCCCGCAACCAAATGGTTTCGTAGCTCAGTCGGTAGAGCAACGGACTGAAAATCCGTGTGTCGGCAGTTCGATTCTGCCCGAAACCACCATTCGAAGATTAGCGAAAGCCTTTATATGAATGCTTTCGCTTTTTTATATATTTCCCTATTTCTCTTTTTTCCGACATTTTCATCAGTCAAATCCTCTCATATGCAGATGGATCATCTGATTTCAAAAAGTTTTTAAAAAAATGTTAGCAGTCATATTGACAGATTGCTAACAACGTGGTATAAATATACTAGCACTTAGTTTTGGCGAGTGCTAAAAATAAGGAGTGATTAATTTTATGCTAAAGCCATTACACAATCAGGTCGTATTAAAAAAAGAAGAAATTGAAAACAAGACTTCAAGTGGTATTATTTTAACAACAGAAAACAAGAAGATGCCAAGTGTTGGCAAAGTATTAGCAAAAGGTCCTAAATGTGAATCCGAGATCAAAGAAAATGATCGTGTCGTTTACAAGGAATATTCCGGAACAAGCATTACTTTAGATCATGAAGATTATGTTGTCATTGAAGAAAAAGACATATTAGCTATTGTAGAGTAACTAAAGGGAGGAATAAAAAATGAGCAAAGAAGTAAGATATTCAAATGATGCACGTAAAAGCATGTTAAAGGGTGTGAATACGCTCGCAGACACAGTATGCGTTACACTGGGTCCTAAAGGAAGAAACGTCGTATTGGAGAAAAGCTATGGTTCCCCGCTCATCACAAATGATGGTGTAACGATTGCCAAAGAAATCGAATTAGAAGATAAATTTGAAAATATGGGTGCTAAGCTCGTTTATGAAGTTGCCAACAACACAAATGATGTCGCCGGTGATGGAACGACAACAGCTACGATTCTTGCAAGAAGCATGATCAATCAGGGCATCAAAGCTGTTGATAACGGATATAACCCGGTATTGATGCGTGAAGGTATCGAATATGCCAGCAAGGAAGTTGCGAAAACAATTTTGAAGAATTCTCATACAGTTGAAACAAACAGTGATATTGCTTCTGTTGCTTCCATCTCATCCGGCAGCAAGGAAATCGGTGATTTGATTGCGAAAGCTATGGATAAGGTTGGAAAAGACGGTATCATCAATGTCGATGAATCAAACGGTTTTGATGATGAGCTTGAAATCAGCGAAGGTATGCAGTATGACAAAGGATATGTTTCACCTTATATGGTCAGCGATCGCGAAAAGATGCAGGTTGAAATGGATAACCCTTATGTATTAGTTACCAACCAGAAGATCAATAACATTCAGGAAATCCTGCCTATTTTGGAACAGATCATCAAGACAAATCGTCCATTGCTGATGATTGCTGAAGATTATGAAAACGAAGTTATCTCAACATTGGTTTTAAATAAGTTAAGAGGAACGTTCAATATCGTTGCGACAAAGGCTCCGGGCTTTGGCGATAACCAAAAAGAAATGCTGATGGATATTGCTGCCTTGACAAATGCTACTTATTTCAATACTGATTTGAATATGAAGCTTGAGGATGCAACACTTGATCAGTTAGGAACGATCAAGAAGATCATCGTTACAAAGGATTCTACAACTCTGATCAGCGGCAATGAAAAGAATGAAGCTGTGATGGAACGTGTTGAAGAAATCAAGAAACGTATCGAAACTTCAACAAGTGATTATGATAAGAAACAGTTCAAGGAACGTCTAGGTAAACTGACAAATGGTGTGGCTACGATCAAAGTAGGCGCTACTACTGAAAGTGAGCTTAAAGAAAAGAAACTGCGTATCGAGGATGCATTGAATGCAACCAAGGCTGCTGTCAGCGAAGGTATCGTCATTGGTGGCGGTGCTGCTCTTGTTGAGGCTTACAAGGAATTAAAACCTGTATTGAAGAGCGATATCCGAGATGTTCAAAAAGGTATCAGCATCGTGATGGAATCACTGTTTACACCAATTTCACAGATTGCTGAAAACTCCGGTTATAACTCTGAGGATATCATTGAAGCACAGAAGAAAGCTGATAAGAATGTCGGATTTGATGCGAAGACAGGCGAATGGGTAGATATGTTTGAAAAGGGCATCATCGATCCTACTAAAGTTACAAGAAGCGCTCTATTGAATGCTGCCAGTATCTCTGCCCTCTTCATCACAACAGAGGCCGGTATTGCTGAAATCAAGTCTGAAAACGATACAGCTGCTGCTATGCCAAACCAGATGTATTAATACAAGTCTTAAGATAAGATGATAGAATTCAAACTCTATCATCTTTTTTTATATTATAAAAAAAGCATTCTTATAACATACGATAACCAGGATACACATTCCTGGTTATTGTTATATCAAATCATCATCTATATTAAACAGATACAAGAAAATGAAATCATATACAAATAAGTAACTCCCTTATCTGCATACCTGCCTGCCCACTGCATGATTCCACTGACACCTTCTCATCTTTTTTCTCTAAAACGTAAGGCATTGGTGAAATGTTCCAATATAAGCTTATTTTTCATAGCAGGATCCCATCTTTATCATGCGTCTTTCTTCCAGTGAATCACATGACTGCCGGGTTTTCTATGATTCCTTTCCTCTTTCTTTCAAAAGAATCCCTCATGGCTGATTGCAAAGATCAGTGAAAGAAGAATGTGGTCTGATCATTTCTCATCGGTGTGCTATAAATGCGAAAACATTAAAGTTATAACGATCGACTACTATAATAAATGCAAGAATGAAAAACATTCCATCTATTCCTGTTTTTAATGCACCTTTTATGTCAGGGTGTTTTTTTTGACCTTTTACCCCCTTGAATTTGAAATTTCCTAATATAAAAGAGGATCGTTATGAAATCACTTCATATCGATCCTCTCTGTCTTATTTCAAACAGTTAATGCACGATCTATCCTTAAGATCCTGCCTTTTTGCGATCCATCATCGATTTGATCACCTTCTGTCGGGAGAATTCTTCCCTTTCCTTTTCTTCCAGTGATTCTGTAATGAATTTAACCGTTGATTCCATATTCGGAATCACGATATTTTTCAACGCATTTGCTCGTTTCTGTGTCTTCATGATAGCATTTGCCAAACGGTAAACACTATTTTCGACCTGTACAAGAATGATCGTTAGCTGTTTAACTTTTGTAAAGCAGCGATAACAATAATCCAGCTTTGAATTAGCTCGATCTAATCCATATGTCAATTCAAGACTCGGCTCATCATAAGTGATCTTAGGAAGCTCAACCCCCATTACACTACGATAGGTCACATGGATCCCATTATCGATCGGCACTTCATCAACAATATCACTGATAAGACCTAATGACATATTCGCTTCAGATAAAGCATAATAGGCTTCACCATATACCTTTTCAATATCATCACGTATCTTCTTGACATTATCAACCTGTTCCATCATTTCACGAATCAGGATATTCCGCTTACGATCCATCAGATCGTAACCCATCGAAGCAAGATCCAAAGATTTTTTTGATGCGATCAAATTTCCTTTTGTCGGAAATACCTGATTAGCCATTCACGGATCTCTCCAATTCTTTGATGAGTTTTTCTTCTTTTAATCCAAATTCCTGAACTGCTGATTCATGATCATAGAATTTATCAAGAACCTCATCATCAACACGATCCAGCTCACTTTTTGGAAGTACGGATAAAAGCTTCCATCCAAGATCCAATGTTTCATCAATCGTTCGATTGCAGTCAAAGCCTTGATTTAGAAAATGTTCTTCAAATAAATTTCCAAACAACATATATTTTTTATCAATATCGCTCAGTTCATCTTCACCGATAACGCTGGCCAGACTTTTCGCATCCGAAACCTTCGCATAAGAAGCAAACAGCTGGTTGCTTAATGCCGAATGATCGGCACGCGTATAACCTTCACCGATACCGTCCTTCATCAAACGTGACAGAGAAGGCAGTACACCTACCGGCGGATAGATACCCATCTGGTCTAAGTTTCGATCCAGTGATATCTGTCCTTCCGTAATATATCCGGTAAGGTCCGGTACGGGGTGCGTAATATCATCATTAGGCATCGTCAGGATCGGAATCTGAGTAACAGATCCCTTGCTTCCCTTGATGATACCGGCTCTTTCATATAAAGAAGCCAAGTCAGAATATAAATATCCCGGATATCCTTTACGTCCCGGAATTTCACCCTTTGAGCTTGAGAATTCACGGACTGCTTCACAATAGCTTGTCATATCACTAAGAATAACAAGCACCTGCATATCCTTTTCATATGCCAAATACTCTGCAGCCGTCAAAGCGCAGCGAGGCGTCAGGATACGTTCAATGATCGGATCATTTGCCAGATTGACAAACATCACGACACGCTCCATAACTCCTGCTTCTTCAAAGCTTCTTTTAAAATAATCAGCAACATCGTTCTTAACACCCATTGCCGCAAATACGATACAGAAGCCTGCACCCTCTTTATCAGCAATATTGGCCTGTTTAACGATCTGTACAGCCAATTGATTATGCGGCATACCACTGCCTGAAAAGATAGGCAGCTTCTGTCCGCGAATCAATGTCATCAGTGCATCAATGCTGGAAATACCTGTATTGATATAATTACGCGGATATACACGGCTGACCGGATTTAAAGGCAGACCGTTGATATCCATCCTTTTTTCCGCAAAAACATTTCCTAAATTATCGATCGGCTTACCGGCTCCGTTAAATGTACGTCCCAAAATTTCTTTTGAAAGCGGCAGCTCCATCGGATGACCCATCAGTCGAGTCGTCGTATTGACCAATGAAATCTTATTGGTTCCTTCAAAAACCTGAATGACCACTTTTTCCCCTTCAATTTGAACGATTCTACCTGTTCGCGTTGAACCGTTCTCAAGCTCCAGCTCGACAATTTCATCAAAACTGGCATTTTGAACGTGATCCAAGACAACCAAAGGTCCATTGATTTCACTCAATCCTTTATAACGCAAGCTCACAAGCATCCTCCTTTCTATTGAATGGATAAGATCTTTTCATCAATTTCCTTGATATAATCATCAAGAAGATGAAGATCATTATTCGGTACATCATATTTCATCTTTACGATTTTTTCAAATAAGCCCAATGAAAGAATCGTGCTGACCGGTATTCCCTTTTCCACACATTCCTTGCAACGCTTATTAAGATGCAGGATCACATCCATCATCTTCAATTGCTTATCCAAAGGTACATAGGTATCTTCCGGGTGGAAGGCATTCTGCTGCAGAAAGCCAACACGGATCAGCTTGGCGATTTCAATCGTACATTTCTGATCATCCGGCAAAACATCCGATCCGATCAGCTTCACGATTTCCATCAGCTTCGTTTCTTCATTTAAAATTTGCATGATTTCCTGTCGGTCCTTTAAAAAGCGTGGACTGACATGCTCGTTATAGTAATTTTCAAGATCGCTGATATATTCACTATAACTCTGATTCCAATTGACCGCTGCATAATGTCTTGCATAGGCCAATGCTTTATCCAATGCCCAGAAACAGCGTACGAAACGCTTCGTATTCTGTGTGACCGGTTCAGAAAAGTCAGCTCCCTGCGGCGATACGGCACCGATGATCGAAACAGATCCATTTTGACCATTCAGCGTTTCCATATAACCGGCACGTTCATAAAACTGCGAAATACGTGAAGGCAGATAAGCCGGGAATCCTTCTTCAGCCGGCATTTCTTCCAAACGTCCGCTGATCTCACGCAAGGCTTCAGCCCAACGGCTCGTTGAATCCGCCATAATAGCTACGTGATAACCCATATCACGATAATATTCAGCTAATGTAACACCTGTATAGATTGATGCTTCACGCGCTGCTACCGGCATGTTTGATGTATTGGCAATCAACACAGTTCGATCGGTCAACGGCTGTTTGCTCTTTGGATCGATCAATTCTCTAAATTCTTCCAATACCTGTGTCATCTCGTTACCACGTTCTCCACAGCCGACATATACGATAATATCTGCATCACACCATTTTGCAAGCTGATGCTGCATCATTGTCTTTCCTGTACCAAATCCCCCGGGAACAGCAGCCGTACCGCCTTTCGCAATTGGGAACAGCGTATCAACGACACGCTGACCAGTAATCAACGGAATTGATAAAGGAAGACGTTTTGCTACCGGACGAGGATCTTTGATCGGCCATTTCTGTGCCATCTTACATTCATGAATGACCCCGTTATCATCCTTTACCTTTATGATCGTGTCTTCGATCGTATAATCACCATCAGCAACACAATCAACAACCTCACCACTTAAATCAGGGTGGATCATACATTTATGAACGATCAGGTTCGTTTCAGGGGTCGTTGCGAAAATATCGCCGCCCTTTACCCGATCTCCTTTTTTAACACAAACCGTAACGGACCATTTCTTATGAACATCCAACGGTGCTACATGGCTGCCAGTCGGAATAAAGGCTCCGGCTTCAGCCTCGATCTGTTCAAGAGGACGTTCAATTCCGTCAAAGATATTTCTTAAAATTCCCGGACCTAATGTAACGCTGATCGGAGAGCCTGTGCCTTCTACCGGTTCTCCCGGCCGAAGACCTGTCGTAGATTCATATACCTGTATCGTCGTTTCCTTCTCACTGATGGAAATTACTTCTCCAACAAGCTGTGCATCTCCGACATAAACCATTTCCATCATGGAAAAATCCTTAGCATTTCTTACCTTAACTACCGGCCCGTTGATTGAATAAATTCTGTTTTCGCTCATATAGCCTCCTTACTGTAAGATCATCATGGAATGATCCTCAAACCAGACACGCTGATCTTTTAATGCACTGTCCAGCGTTTCATCCATGATCTGCTGATTCCATGTTTCAATTTTAAAGCCGCCGATTTCAATGTCACCCGCTAAAACTTCACAATCAAGCTTTTCCTTGAACATCTTCTCTAGCCTTAAATCTTCTTTTTTCACATATACGTTTACCTTTTGATCAAAGGCATACTTATCGATCTTTTTCTTCATATACTCAAGATAATCATCACTTGAACAGAACTCCAAAAGCTTCTCTTTGACTTCATCAAAAAGCTTTTGAGTATAAGCATTACGCTGCTGAATCAATGTCTTGGTCTTATCGCTTTGATATTGAGATATCATCTGTGACTTCTTCTGGCTCATTCTTCGCTTAGCGGCTTCTAAGTGGAGATCCGCTTCTTTTTTTGCCTCATCCATCACCTTTTTTTCTTCTCTTTCCCTGATTTCATCAGCCTCTTTTTGAATATGCTCAACCTCTGCATCCGCCTGCTTATTGATTTCCTCTTTCATGTAGAAAACGATTTTATCTAAATCATTCATCGTTTCACCTCTCATAGTTTTACCCCGATTGCACTTGAAACATACGCATCGATCGTTTCTCCGATTTTAGAATTTCCATATCGATCCGGTATTTCTACAATCAGCGGTTTCTGCTGCTTCAGTTTGATTTCAGAAATAATATCCGGACACATCGTGACCAGCTTGGTCGTTATCAAAATAATGGCAATGGATTCATCATGCATCTTTTCTTCCAATATTTCCAGAAAATCACGGCGTTCATGAACCACGACCCCTTCAATGCCAACCAGACGCAGGCCCATCTGTGTATCGATATTGTCGCTGATCAGAAAAAATTTCATAATTCGGCCTACAGCTTATTGATGATCAGAATAGAGATCAATACACCATAGATGGCAACACCTTCACCCAAAGCAACGAAGATCATCGCTTTACCGAAGTTCTTGTCATTTTCGCTGAAAGCTCCGATAGCAGCAGGAGCAGCAGCAGCTACGGCAATACCGGCACCAACACTTGAAAGACCGGTTGCCAATGCAGCAGCAAGGAAACCAAGACCCTGAGCCATTGTTCCGGTAATTGAATTGACAGCTGTTTCACCTTCCGCAAAAACACCCATACCATTCATCTGAAATAAAGAAAATCCGAGCAAACATACAAAGAAGCAAGCTACATGTGTATAAAGTCTATATTTTGCTTCCTTTTTACTTACCTTTCCTGTAAATACCTTTACAAGGGGTAAACAAATCATCACAACACATACTGCAGGTAATAAAATCTCTAATACGTTCATCTTTCTTTCCTCCTAATTTATTGCCTTAAAAACGATTCCGTCACCACTGAAGTAACGTGAGAACATTTCATAAAATTCAAGTCGCAGCACCTGGATACCTACGATCATGCCTTCAAGAACCATGACGAAGATATTTCCGAAAACACATACGATTGGAGCGGCGCCACCTGTAATCTCCATCAAAACCGAAACCACTAACATCATACCGGCGTGACTCAATACAAAGCCGCCAACACGCATATAAGACATCGTATTTGATAAGAATGTCAAAGCGATTTCCAAAAGCTCAAATACATTTGTCATCAAAAAGCCGCCGATCCCTTCAGGAAACAGCTTTTCATGATTCAAGGCTCTTTCCAAAGGCTCCTGCATAAAGATTACCAGCACAGGAATCACGATGATAAACAAAATGTAAACAGGCGTAAATATCTGCCAGCCGGCCAGCATCATACCGCCGATACCGCCAAGCAAACCTCCATAGAGAATAAATCCTGCTATTCCATTCTGGGAGAAAAGCATGGCTCCCCAATCTTTTTTATGTATATGGTTAGCAATATTTAACCCCATTGAACATAGAATCAAGATAGCTCCGATCACAATTGCACCGAGAATCAGCGTCATCGTGAAATCCGGTGCCAAGACCTCAAATGGCTTTTCTTCAAAGCCTAAAGCATGGAACATCGGATTCAAGATTTCTTCATTTCCGAATACACTGCCAAACATCAGTCCAAAAAAAGCTGAAAAAATTCCGATTCGCTCCATGATGGCACCCAGCTTCAATTTCATCTTGTGATAAGCAAAAGCACCCAAAATCGATACAACCAGTCCCTGACCTAAGTCTGCGAACATGATACCGAATAAAAGACAATATGTAATTGCGAAAAAAGGTGTCGGGTCGATTTCATCATAAGCCGGCATGCCATACATTTCCACAAACATCTCAAATGGCCGTACAAACCAGTTATTCTTCAATTTTGTCGGTGGCACCAAACGAGCATCCGAATAAGGATCGTTGAGCTCAATTTCAACCTTGTCATAATCCTTAAAGGCTTCTTTTAATGCTTCTTCCTTATCTTCAGGAATAAAACCACTGATCGAAGCACGCTGTCCATACACTACTACATATTTCTGTAATTCATAAGTTGATGACAAGCCCTTCAGGCTCAGCTCATAAACACTGAGCTCTTCCCGCTTTTGGGCCTTGAACCTTTCCATCTTCTCTTCTACATGAGCAATCAGCTTCTTATTTGATTCAATCTCTTCCCGAAGCGTTTCGACTGCCTCAGCAGGCTTTCCGTGTACAAAATCAGGAATGCGGATCCTTGAAAAATCAAGACTCGAGAAAAT
This sequence comes from Traorella sp. mt218, assembly GCF_055420025.1. NCBI lineage: Bacteria > Bacillati > Bacillota > Erysipelotrichia > Erysipelotrichales > Erysipelotrichaceae > Traorella > Traorella sp. mt218. The sequence continues at coordinate 154,808 of NZ_JBVAYM010000001.1, read as the reverse complement.
GTTGTCAACTTCTCCCTCATATAATAATGTTGTCATATACAGGATCCAAACCATCTTGTCATCTTCGCTTAATTTGATCCACAGATAAGGTCTGCTTCCGTATTTATTCAGACAATCCAGATTTTTCTTTGGCATTTTTCCAATTCTAAGCTTTAGATACGTACATTGAAATAAATGATCAAAGTTGATATCAAGATCCTGGACATTTAAAAGCTGTTCCAAAGCCAGCTTATCTTCATCAATGACCTTTTGAATATCTTTTTTCGCATTGACATACAGCTGGAATTCATTGCCCATCTCATCAAGCTCTTCATTGACCTGCTTTAGATCGATACGCATCAGCTGCTTCGCATCTTTATCTACCTGAAGCTGACAGCTTTCACATATCTCATGGATCTTTGCAAGCGTTTCTGAATAAGGATTCATCTGATTCAGTGTCTTAAGTCCGGAAACACGATCCACGATACGCTGTGCCAGCTCCGGATGGAAATAATCCAGGTCCTTGAATTTCAGCAGCACATTCTGGATATGATCGGCATCACTGATCAGATTGACTTCTTTCAATTTTTCAATTGCCATAATATCTCCCTTCTAAAATATACAGGTTTTTTCTATCTGTTCTTCATTCATTCCATAACGTACACCTTCTACGATATTCACCAGATTCATGATTTCGATCTGATGCAGAATGATATAAGTCATGAACACCAAAGGCGGACTGCTTGAGAATCGCATAATCCTTTTTGAAAGGTTATATTTGATCTTCTCAGCATAATATTCAATATAAATATATTCTTTTTCATCCATATAAAGATGATACTTGCTTTTCGCTAACAATGCTAATACTTCTTCACCGCTTTGCGCATGAATCAGATCATCGATCATCTTTTTATTCATTCTGAAATGCGAAAAATCCACATATTTAAGAATGCTTTCAGCACTTGAATGATAATATTTCTTCAAGCGGTAGATCTTACTGATGACCTTCAGCTCAATAGCACTCAAATATATCGTTAAAGCATCTTTTTTATCCTTTCCTTTCAGATATTTTTCAATATCAGCAAGAATCATATCATCATAAAGCTGATCGATTTCTTTTTCCAAAGAAACATAATCAACAGCACTGCCATCCTTTGGACGGTATTTCAAAACGGTCTTATAATAAGGCGTTCGGATAATTGCCTGAAGAACATCATCATAACTCTTAGCTTCTTCCAGCAGATTTTGATCAAAGCAAACATCTTTATAATGAAATTTATCTAATGTAAACATTTCACCATATAAGGAAGAAGTTACTTGTTTGATTTTTGTCAGGATCCTGTGGATTTCAATTTTCCGCAGTGTTGCTTTATAGAAAGAACGTTCTTTGATCGGCGCATAAGACGCCAGACGAAGCTCTTTATAATAAAGATCTCGATTCAGCAATGTTTCCAGCTGTCCGCGATGAATATCATTTTCTTTTACATCCTTCAATGCATAAGCATAATCTGTTTCATTCTTCAGATAGGAAGCAACTTCACCTACTGTACTTTTCTTTAAAAGTGCATGGTAATCTTCATCCTTCAGCCTCTTTGCGTACATCGCCTTTGCTTTAGACGCTATTGCATTACTACTTCCCATAACGACTTCCTTTCTAACTCAAAACGTTATCAACGATCTGCTTTACCCATTCATCTTTATGAGCTTCAAACTGTTCGTTCAGTTTTTTTAATCCTTCCTCTTTTTCATCATTGCACTGTTTTTTAACCTGTGCTACTTCTTCATCCATTTCTTTTTGAAGCTGGTTCATCTGATTTTTTTCATCTTCCATGAACTGCTGATATATCCTTTGGCTTTTAGAAGATACTTCGCTTGTAATATCTAAAAGCGCACGTCTGGCATTTTCTACTTTTTCTCTGGCTTTTCTATCTTCATTTACAACCTCTTCAATATGTTTTTCCATACACATCTTCTCCTAACTCGACATATTATACTCCTAATCAATTTCAACTTCAACATTTTCAATACTTTTATATTTCTGAATTATGAAATTATTTTTTTGAACGATTTTAATAGCATTGAGATATTCAAAATCCGGCTGATCCGTATGAAAGGTAAGCTTATAAGCATATAATGCCTGATGCTTCATGATCTGCTTGCCATGATACTTGACATCACCGATCAAAGGATGATGGAGATGAGCCAGTTGAGCTCTTATTTGATGAGATTTTCCACTGATCAGATCAACATCCAACAACGAATATTTTTTCCCCTGATGCAAAGTTTGGACAGCCAGAGATACCTCAGCACAATTATTTTTAGGTTCATCAAAAATCAAAGCCATATTCCTTTTTTCATCTTTCATATAATAATGCTTATACAAACCGTCACGAATCTTTCCTTCAATGATGCAAAGATAATGCTTCTCAACCTGATGCGTACGGATCATTTCATTCATGATCCGAAGACTTTTCGCATTCTTACAGGCAATGATAAGGCCTCCGGTATTCTGATCAAGACGATTTGCAAACGCCGGTCTAAAGCTATTCTCATTTTGTGGATCGTATTGATGGGTATCAATCAGATATTTCATTACCTGATCGATCAGCGTATCCCCCTGAAATTTCCGGCTGCTGTGAACGATGACCCCTTGCTGCTTATCCAAAATTAGAAAATGCTTGTCTTCGTAAACGATGCCTTGCAGCTTTGATGCCTTTGAAACATCTATTTTCTCATCAGCAAAAAAATCTTCATTGATGAACATCTGGATCCTATCGCCTTTTTGAAGCATAGCGTTCGGCTCGCTCCTTTTACGGTTTACCTTGATCTTCTTTTGACGTATCAGCCGATACATCAGACTCTTCGGCATCTTCCTGCATGTTTTTTGAATATATTTGTCTAAACGCTGATCAGCGTCATTTTCATTGATCAGAAATTCTCTCATAGCATCACTCCCCTAACAATTATATCAGTTACGAAAAAAAAAGCCAGACATCAAATGACATCTGGCACTTCCTTATTTAAACTGGTTTTTATTGGTACTGAAGTTATTGTTCTTACGTTTCTGATTGTTATTGCTGTTAAGCTTATCTTTGCAATATTCATTCTTAAACATCGTCTTTTCCTGCTCGATATCAGCTCCCAGTTCATTTCCCATCTCAAACTGGAACAGATTATTCTGCTGTTGTTTGTCCAGAGAATTGTTCTGTTTATTCTGGCTGTTCTGATTCAGGCGGTTTTTGTTCTGACTATTCTGTTTTTTGTTGTTTTGATTGTTCTGCATTTTTTCTCACCTCTACTAATAGAGTGAGTGCTTTTAGAACTCATATACCCAGTTTTTAAAAAATATTTTCATCAACATCTTTTGTCGGATAAACATCCACCGTTTCGACTTTTTCTAATGCTTCTTCAAGTAATGCTTCATAATCAAAGCGGCCTTCAAGCTTTTCACATTTTTTGATGGTTGGTTTTGTCACGGGATTTTTCGGTGTAAAAATCGTACAGCAATCTTCAAAAGGCAGGATGCTTGTTTCATAAGTATCGATCTTTGTTGCCAGATCAATGATTTCCAGCTTATCCATCGCTACACAAGGACGAATTACCGGAATTTTGACAACCTCATTGATAGCTCCCATAGAATCAAGCGTCTGACTTGCCACCTGTCCGATGCTTTCCCCATTCACGATTGCTTTACAGTTTTGTTTTTCACTGAGCCTTTCTGCCAAACGATACATCATACGACGCATGATCGTAATTGCATAGCTTTCATCACAGTTTTTATAAATGGCAAGCTGAATATCCGTAAACGGTACGATATGCAAACGGATATGGCCTTGATAACGACTTACGATACGCGCCAGATCCAACACCTTCTGGCGAGCCTGTGAGGAAGTATAAGGCGGTGAAGCATAATGAATACATTCCACATGAATGCCTCGTTTCATCATCAGATAGGCAGCAACCGGTGAATCAATGCCTCCCGAAAGCATGACCATTGCCTTACCGCCGATACCGACCGGATAGCCGCCTGCCCCCTTGATCTTATTTGGCATGATATAAGTATCAAACTGTCGTACTTCTACCATCAGCAAAAGCTGAGGCTGATGAACATCGACCTTCATATCCGTATTTTTTAGTATTTCAGAAGCCATTGCGCGATTAATTTCATCTGAAATATACGGAAAAGGCTTATAATGACGTCTGGCTTGTATCTTAAAGGTTTTCGCCTGTGACTGCTTAGCTACTTCCAAGCCCGTCTTGACCATATCTTCCAATTCACTATTGATCTTTATCGCATAACTAAACGAGCTGATACCAAATACCTGACGAAGATATACGGCAACCTCATCAGGATCTGTACCATTCAGCATGATATATATGCGATCATAGCTTTTCTCATAGGTCAGTTTATCAAAGGCCCGCAAAGCATTCTTAATGTTCACGAAAAGCTTTTTGATAAAATCATTTTTATTTTTACCCTTGGTTGATAATTCACCATAACGTACAAGAATATGATCCACAACCAATTTATTTGATTCGATACTCATGTAAGATCTCCTTTAAATTTCTAATAAATTCATGTACTTCTTCCTCCGTGTTCAAATAAGAAAAAGAAATACGTATTGCCTGTGAGGCTCTTTTCTGATCGATCCCCATCGCTAAAAGAACCGGGCTGACACTTCGGGTCTTGCTGTGACAAGTGCTTTGCGCCGATACATAAATCTGTCTTTCATTCAAAGCATTCAACATGATCTCACTTGTCATGCAGGTGCAGGAAAAATTCAAAATATACGGTGAAGCATCCTCAGGCGAATTGATAACAATGTCATCCATCCGATTCAATTCTCTTCTTAATAAGTCATTCAAGACGGCCACCTTCTGACGATGCTCTTCCATCTTTTCTAAGGCAAGGCGAAGCGTCTTGGCCAACACGATGTTACACGGATGATTGCTTGTTCCACCGCGCAGTCCTTCTTCCTGCTGACCGCCATTGATCAGCGGCAAAAGCTGAATAGGTGCTTTTTTATAAAGAAATCCGCTGCCCTTGCAGCCATAAATCTTATGCGCTGAAAAACTGGCTGCGTCCAGGCATTCCATAGGAATTTCCATCTTAGCCAGTGACTGTGTACAGTCACTGTGAAAAAATGCATGCGAATATGTCTTAACGATCTTTGAAAGAGCTTTTAGATCATTGACAGAACCTACTTCATTATTGATTGACATGATCGATACAAGAATCGTATCCGGACGCAGCGCTTGTCTTAATTGCTCACATTCAACGACTCCCTTTGAATTAACAGGCAGATAAGTCACTTCAAATCCGAAAAATTCTTCCAGCTGCTTAAAAGCTCCCATCACTGAAGAATGTTCAACTGCTGAAGTAATCAGATGCTTTCCCTTATGCTGATAAGCAAAGCTGATACCCTTGATCAGCATATTGTTGCTTTCACTCGCACCGCTGGTAAAAAAGATCTCATCATCTTTTACCTTCAGCATATTGGCAATCTGTTCCCGGCTTTGCTCCATCAGTGATGAGCTTTTCAATGCGTAATCATAAAGCGCATCACTATTCGCAAAATAATTCTCCAAAATATATACATATGTCTTCAACACCTCTGGATGCAGAGGTGTTGTTGATGCACTATCTAAAAAAATCATAGCTTAAACTCCCTGAGATTTTCTCAAAAGCTTTTCATAAGAACCGGGATGTATCTTTTCAATAGCCGAGATGGCTATCTTTAAAGCCTTCGTATATTGTCCGTTTCTGAAACAAAGCTCGGCTCTTGTCAGTTCACTATCGATCTCGGCATTGCTGGAACGATAACGGTTACCAAAGACGATCGTATTTTCAACCATAGTAGCCATACCCACCAGATTATTTACTGAATTATACAATGTATAGACAAAATCAATCGATTCCTTGATCTTTACATTCAACGCATCAATATCCAACGGTGAAACATTTAAAATATGTTCAATATCCGCTACCATCATTTCAGCCTTATGATAGTCATCTGAATAAGTCATAGAAACACTTGGCAAACGCTTCTTATTCATCTTGACGTGGATCTCATTAAGAATCAGCTGAAGCTTCAAAAGCTGCTTCTGTGCACGTATTTCATCACTGCAGGCACTTTCCAGCTGCTCCTTGAGCTTTTCAAATCGATCGCATACCTCATTGGTATCTGCACTCAGATCCTTATAGGTCAGCAACAATGTCGTTGCCGGAATCGTTTTTTCCAGCATGCATCCCTTTAATGTTTCACGATCCGCAAAAAGCTTTTTCACTTCCTGATCGATCATATCAAGCTGTGCAGTCATATCGTTAAGATCGAACCGATCCTTTTTCTTTTCATAAAGCTCACGTAACATCAAACGCTGCTTTTCTAAATGATCGATCTGATCATATAAAAACTGCACATTGCCTTTTAATTCATCATAGGCTTTTTCTTCATGTACGACCTGTTCTTTCAGTTGTGTAAGACGCTTGCGGCTTTCCAAAAGCGAATCCATGATACCATCGACCCTGCCCTCTGAAAGCTGATTTAAATCATCCTTTAACGTACCTGAAATGATTTCCAGATTCTTGCTGACTTCCAGATGCTCCAGATAAACACCTTTATTGCGGGCCTGTGAATATACATAGCTCGTTTCATCGATGGCCTTTGGCAATGTGAGCTTGGCTTCCTCATACAACGCCGGATATTCCTTCATCAGCAGTTCCAGCTCATCGATCGCTTCACTGATTTCTTCCTGCTGCTTAGCTGCCTTAGAAAATTCGCTGGCATACATCCATTCTTCAAATGTTGAAAACATCTTTTCGATCGTCAATACACGGTCTTCCAATACCTCGATGCCGCTGTTATAGATTTCCCGGTTGCTGGCAATGACACCCTTATTCACACGGAAACGATTTTGCAGACGAATAATCTGTTCACGCTGTGTCGACTGCTGTTCCAAGATAGAATCCAATACCGCATTTAATGTATTGGCTTCAGCTTCACATCCGTGAAGCTTTTCAATGAGGTTGATCAGCTGCACCTTGGCTGCCTTTGTTTTATGTACATAAATCAAATCATCGATTTCACCTAATTCACTGCTGCACTCCTTCAGACATTCCTGAACGCTTTCAAACTGTGCCTGTGATTTTTCCACAGCTTCTTTAATGCTTGTATTTACCCTTGCCAGTGATTCTGCTTTATTCATTTTAAAAGGTAAAGAAATGCTTTTTATGGATGTATAAAGCGTTTCCGCCTCATCCTGCATCGCTTTTACCTTTTTTCTGGACAAAGCTGTTATCAAAATGATCAATACCAGCAATGCAATACAAACACCTATGACAATAAACAGCATTGAATTACTGCCTGTAAACTGATTTAAAAATTCTCTTATCTGATCCATATCATTCCACCTACTTACTGTATTATTGTATCATAATTTTGAACCCTTGAATCATTAATCTTCATCTTTTTAGATCATTCATTTCATTTTGCCCGCTGAACATATCCCAAAAGTGCAAAAAAGTCCCATTTTTAGGTAAATTATATTTGACTTACCCGATATTATCTGATATCATTATTAAGCGTCAAAATGATGGCAGCAAGCAAAGTCTGACTATCCGCGTCAATGACCAAAGAGTGATTCAAGTAGCACGGCTGCATTGGTGAAAGAATCGAATATTGACACACAGGCAGATGATTTGCATCTGTTATTGTTTTATGCAAACCATAAAACAATTATAGGAGGAAAAATTATGGCAAGAATTACAGGACCTGTTTGGAAGAAATCTCGTCGTTTAGGATTTTCTGTTTTGGAAACAGGCGAAGAATTGACAAAGAGAAATTATGCACCTGGTCAGCACGGACCAACAAAAAGAGTCAAGCTGACAAACTACGGATTGCAGCTGAGAGAAAAACAGCGCATCAGATACATGTATGGCGTTAACGAAAAGCAGTTCCACAACACTTTCGTAAAAGCCAGCAAGATGAAGGGTGTCAAAGGTGACAACTTCTTATTCATGCTTGAATCAAGACTTGACAACCTGGTTTACAGAATGGGCTTTGCAAGAACCCGCAGAGCTGCAAGACAGTTAGTTAACCACGGACACATCTTGGTTGACGGCAAGCGTATAGATATTCCTTCATGCCTGATCAAACCAGGACAGACAATTTCTGTCAAGGAATCGATGATGAACAACAGCGCTATCAACGAAGCTTTGGAAGCTACATTGAACACAGTTGCTTTCGTAACCGTTGATAAGGAAGCTAAAAAAGGTGTCTATGCACGTTATCCTGAACGCAGTGAATTGAATCAGGAAATCAATGAAGCCTTAGTTGTTGAATTCTACAACAGATAATCTTAAGCCCCACACGGGGCTTTTTTTATGTCATATTTTATTGTATAAAGTCTGTATTTCTCTCAATCAGATAAATTTTACTGAATTTGTCTATATCATTAATAATTGAAACAAATATTACCTGCTGCCTCTTTTTTTCAAACTAATAATTATATTTGGACAAATATGCCTTTTTGACGAAAGAAGCTCTTTATTATATCCTATGTCCGAAAAGGAGGTCAATTTATGATCAATACATTTATCGTAGAAGGAAAGCTGAAAGAAATAAGCGAAATCAGAGAAACGGATAAAGGCATCAAATTTTCACGGGTCACTCTTGATGTTGAACGTAATTTTCGCAACAGTGAAGGTTTTTATGACGAAGACACGATCGAAGTGGAACTGTGGAGAGGCATAGCGGAAATCTGCTATGAAAATTCAAAGGAAGGAGATATGCTCAGCATTCAGGGACGGATTCAATCTTCAAAGCTGAAGACAAATGAAGGCAAACCATTTCTCGCATATAAATTTGTTGCTGAAAAAGTATCGTTTCTTTCATAAGCAGGCGAAGCGATTCAAAAGAATCGCTATTATAAAAAAAGAGGCCTTAGCCTCTAAATGGTAGACATTCAATAAATGAGAAATGACTTAGATCCAGTTTATCCATCACTTTCTGAACTTCTTCCAAGGTTACATTCTCTATTAAATCATAAATTTCAAAGTAAGAAAGCTGATTGAAATAGTTACGGATATAAGTAATGGCAATACCTTCAAAATCATTCAATTCCCGGATATTTTCACCATAATATCTTCGCTTCAGCTGATCGAATACCTCTTTCTTCAAAGGCGTATTCTTCATCCTGTTCAACTGGTCAAAAACCAATTGCTTAAATTCTTCTGTTTTATCTGTTTCACTGTAAAGCATGCAGTAACCGTAATCTTCGCCATAATCAAACTCATATCCAAAGAAATCGTTGATAATTTTCTGATCCAGCCATTTCTGATATTCATCATTGATGGACGAGAACCATGCATCAAAATAAAAACGCAGATAAATTTCTGTCCGACAGCGTTCTTTCGGATCAGCAATGCCATCTAATTTAAAAGCAAGATTGACTTTTGGTCGATTGATATCCATTTCAAATGAAACATGGTCTTTGACCACTTCTTTGGGTTCATGAACATATTTACGTTTTGCGGTATTGATGCTGGCGAATTTCTTCTTAGACTGATTTTCTTCGATGATCTTCATGACCTCTTCAGGATCTTTGCCGGTTACTACAACACAAATCATTGAATGTGGATGATAATTGTTGTTAAAACAACGCTTTAATTCATCCAAAGTGGTTTCCGTAACGCTTTGGATCGTACCTCCGACATCATTTTTTAGAGGATGCTCATGATAAAGTGCCGCAAAGCTCTCCCTGACAAGACGGAAATCACTCATCTGCTGATACATATTCAATTCCTGAATGATGATTCCCTTCTCTTTTTCAACACTTTTTTCATTGATGTCAAGGCTTTGGGTAAAATCAAGAAGCAGATTAAGAGGCTCCTTCAAATCATGACTTGTTTGAAAATAATAACAGGTCATATCATATGTTGTAGTTGCATTCACATTTGCACCCATCCTAGAAAAATCTTCCATAACATCACGATGCCGGGATTCAAACATCTTATGTTCAAGAAAATGAGCAACGCCTGAATGATATTCAAACTCATTGCCTTTTGAATCTATTTGCGATACATCAAAAGCTCCCATGGGCGTTGCCATGATCGCAAAGCTTTTTTCATAGCCTTCCTTATGCCAGATAACTACCTTTAACCCATTATCTAATGTTGTTTCGTAATAACATTCCTGATATTTATTTGATACAACCTTATTCATAAGCCTTCTCCTTTGAAGCACATATAAAAGTGGCAACGTGCGTCATCTTCTGAAACACCTTGACTACATCATCTTTGGTAACAGCAGATACTGCTTGAATATTTTCTTCGATCGGATATTTGCGTTTTAATATGGAATTTCCCAACTGATAACCGATGATGCTGCTCATCTCATCAAGCGAATTCATCAATGCCCCGACCAGCATCTTTTTAGTAGTTTCAAGAAGCTCATCACTGATATCTCCCTGCTTACAGCGTTGGATCTGTTCTTGGATCAGACGCAACGTCTTATCTATATTTTCTTCCTCAATACCTGTCGAGATCAGACAGGCACCATCATAAGAAATAAGATTGGAGGATATGGAATAACATAGTGAATTTTGTTCACGGACGACCTGGAAAAGATAACTGCTTGGCAGTTGACCTAAGATGCCATTCGCAACTTTCAATGCCGGATAATCAGCATCCTTTACCGTTACATTTGTCGCATAGACCATTGCGATATTTGTCTGCGGCTGATTTTTCTCTTCCCTGCTTATTCCACACTCCTGTGATTTTAAAAGATAATAAGTTTCATAACAAGCTTTTCTATCACTAAAACTTAACTTTTGTGTAATCAGCTTGACAAAAGCATTTTCATCAAGATCACCACAGACAATAATTTCAATCTGATCCTCTTTCATCATTGAATGATAACAAGAAACCATATCTTCCGCTTGGAGTTGTTCAAGAAGTTCTTTGCTTCCTCTCACCCGAATACTGAGCGGCTGATCCTTACCTGCTATCTCAAATGCTTTCATGATCGTATAGCTTTGAGCATCATCTTCTTTACGTTTGATTTTCGACATCAAGATATTTTTATTTTCCTGAAACAGATCAGCATCAAAGCTTTCATGCTTCATCAGCGGCTGAAATAAAATATCGCTGATAAAATTTAACCAGTCATTTAAAATATTGTGATTTTCATGAATATAGAGCGGATTGATGATTTTACTGCGAATCTCTACGCAATGAGCTTTTCCATATGTAACGGTACGGCTTCCTAATGTACAGCCATATAAATGATCACAAACCTCATTCATCTTTTTCTTGGTATCATAGCGGGCACATCGATCTACCAGCATCATTGCCAGCAGCGATCTCTCTGTTGCTTTTTTTTCTTCATTTTTATTGATAAAATTGATAGATATACAGATGTCCTTGAATTTTTTGCTTTGAATATAATTCAAGGTAACACCTTCGGCAATCGTTTTGATCATAAAATTCCTCCCCTACTAGTATAAACATCCTATATACTTTAACACAATATTCAATCAATTTACATCTATTCGATAACCCGTATCCAAATCCACCTGATTTAGACACGGACGATTTTCGCTGATTCGTTCAACATTTTCAATACATAGCTGAATAAATCTTTCTCTTGTGCTTTTCCATATGAAGCCACCGGCACTATGAGGAGTGATCATCACTTTATCATTTCTCCATAATGGATCATCAGCAGGAAGCGGCTCCGGGTCAGTCACATCCAGTCCAACCCCGCCAAGATGATATGGCAAAATTTCAACAAGATCATCATGAACAATGGCACTTCCTCTTCCTACATTGATCAGGATGGCATCTTTTTTCATCTTAAGCAGCTTTTCTTTATTGAAAAGTGAAGATGTTTCTTCTGTTTGCGGCAGACAGAGAATGACCGCATCCATATCGCCTAATACATCATCCAGCTGGTCGATTGTTTTTATTTCATCAAAATATTTTAAAGCGGCTGTCTTTCTTCGCTTGATGCCGGTGATATGACAGTCAAAGGCTTGCAGCCTTTTAGCAGTCTGAGTACCCAGATCACCACAGCCCACAATAGCAATTTGTGAATGATAGATTTCTTTGCCCTGATGCAGATTCTTCCATAATCCCTGATCCATTTGATGTACATAGGTCGGTATATTTTTAGAAAGAGCTAAAAGCAGTGCCAAAACGTGTTCACTAAGCGGAATGCCATAGCAGCCGCTGGCATTGCAAAGAACCGTATCCGGATGTATTCGGTTTACAAATGTATCACTTCCAGCACTTCTTAGCTGAATCAGCTTAAGATGTTTTTTCTTGATATCTAAATCAGGTGTCGGATTTCCCAAAATGATCTGGGCATCATCAATATCTTCCTGAGATAATTTCCGAACAAATTTTAAATGATGCTTTGATAGTCCCTTTGCTAATAATTCCCGTTCTGATCCGTTCAATCGATCTTGTATTACTATTTTCATACTTTCTCCTTTGAAAAGAGATTTGCGCTAAACGCAAATCTCATGATTACTCAGCAGCTTCCTTATTCACCTTTTTAGGCTTTGGTTTCTCAAGCAAGGCTTTGCGAGATACATTGACTTTTCCTTTATCATCGATCTCCATGACCTTGACTCTCACAATATCGCCGAGCTTCAAGACATCCTCAGGCTTTTCAACTCGTTCATGAGCAATCTTGGAAACATGAAGCAATCCGTCACATCCCGGGAACAATTCCACAAAAGCACCGAATTTTTCAAGACGCACGACTTTCGCATCATAAATTTCCCCTACTTTTGCTTCACGCACGATATTGCTGATCATATCTGCAGCCTTTTTGATCGGTTCGAGATCCGTATGATAAATCACAACATGTCCAAAATCATCAATATCGATCTTCACATCATCACAAGCAGCGATGATCTGATTGATCATCTTTCCGCTAGGACCTATGACATCACGAATCTTTTCAGGTGAGATCGTCATCTGATAGATCTTTGGTGCATACTTGCTTACTTCTTTACGTGGCTCACTGATTGCTCCCATCATGTTTTCCATGATCTGCTCACGACCCTTATGTGCCTGAGCCAAAGCTTCCGTCAATATCTCACGGGTGATTCCATCAATTTTGATATCCATCTGCAAAGCAGTAATGCCGTTTTTAGTACCGGCAACCTTGAAATCCATATCTCCGTAATGATCTTCCATACCTTGGATATCTGTTAGGATCGTATAGTTTTCTTTTTCCTTCACAAGTCCCATCGCAATACCGGCCACCGGTGCTTTTATAGGAACACCTGCAGCCATGAGAGCCATTGTACCGGCACAGATCGATGCCTGTGAACTTGAACCGTTGGATTCCAATACCTCTGCAACCACACGAATCGTATATGGGAATTCTTCCAGCGAAGGCAGAACCTGACTCAATGCCTTTTCACCTAAAGCACCATGCCCGATTTCTCGTCTTCCCGGAGACCCCATACGTCCTACTTCACCAACAGAATATGGCGGGAAGTTATAGTGATGCATGAAACGTTTCGTTTCGATTTCTGTAAGATCATCAACGATTTGATTATCATTGACAGGTCCTAAGGTACATACAGAAAGTACCTGTGTTTCACCTCTTGTAAACAAAGCACTGCCATGAGCACGAGGCAGAAGATCCACTTGAGAATTCAAAGGACGTACTTCATCGATCTTTCTGCCATCAGGTCTTATTTTATCGACGGTGATCAAACGACGAACCTCTTCTACGACGATATTGTGACAGATTTCATGAACCTGCTTCAATACCTGATTCTTTTCTTTTTCATCTGCATATTCTTTTGCTTCATAAAGCGCAACGGTTTCAGCTTCCAGATCATCGATCTTTCCATAACGCTCTAATTTTTCATGAATACGTACAGCTTCTACCATACGGTCCTGTACATAATCACGAACCTCACGATTCAAATCTTCATCAATACCATACAAAACTACCTCACGTTTTTCCTTACCGCAGTCACGTATGATTTCTTTCTGGAACTGACAAAGCTTTTTAATGTATTCATGTCCAAACATGATGGCTTCGACCATTTCATCTTCACTGACTTCGCTGGCACTGCTTTCCACCATGTTAATCGCTTCTGAAGTACCTGCTACCGCTAATAAGATACGGCTTTTTTCAATTTCTTTAACTGTTGGATTAATAATATATTCACCATCTACATAACCAACATATACACCGGCAATCGGTCCGTTGAAAGGAATATCGCTGATGCACAATGCCAAAGAAGCTCCGAACATTGCCGTCATCTCCGGTGTTACATCGGTATCGACAGATAATACTGTATTTACGACCTGAACCTCATTTCTGAAGCCTTCTGCGAACAGCGGACGAATCGGACGGTCAATCATACGAGCCGTCAAAGTAGCATGTTCGCTTGGACGCCCTTCTCTTCTTAAAAAACCCCCAGGGATCTTTCCAACGGAATAAAGTTTTTCCTCAAACGTAACAGTTAACGGAAAAAAATCAATTCCCTCCTTGGGTTGTTTGCTGGCAGTTGCTGTTGACAAAACAACTGTATCATCATAACGTACTAAAACAGATCCTCCTGCCTGCTTTGCAAGCTCGCCTGTTTCAACTGTGATCACCCGACCACAGAAATCTAAACTATATGTATGTTTAGCCATTCTTTCACCTCTATTTTCCTTGTCTATCTTATCATATTTTTATCATATTTGAAACAATAAAAGACATCTTTCGATGTCTTTTCACTACTTTCTTAAATTTAATCTCTCAATCAGATTTCTGTAACGGTTCAGATCCTTCTTCTTTAAGTAAGCCAAAAGATTACGGCGATGACCTACCATCTGAAGCAAACCGCGCTGTGAATGATAATCATGCTTATGCTTTTTCATGTGTTCAGTCAGGTTATTGATATTAGCTGTCAACACTGCTACCTGAACTTCAGGACTACCTGTGTCACCTTCATGAGTGGCAAATTCCTGCATGATTCTTGTTTTTTCTTCTCTACTGATCATTTTTAATTTCCTCCTGTTTCATCGTCGTTCCAATCCGAGATAGAAGCTGAGGATTCAACTATCACAGAATGAAACCTCTAGTATAATATCATATTTTTTTATCGACCGCAATCATTATTTGATTAAATCGGTTCAATCATCGTAAGCTGTACCTTTTGCTTTTCTTCATCGATCTTTTTAACCCAGACATCAACGATATCTCCTACGCTGACAATTTGAGATGGATGTGATATTTTTTCTTTTGACATATTAGAAATATGTACAAGACCGTCATCATGCAAACCGATATCGACAAAAGCACCGAAATCAACGACATTGCGTACAGTCCCCTGCAATTTTTCATTTATTTTCAGATCAGACAGCTCCAAGATATCACTTTTTAATAATACCTTGTCAAATGAATCACGATAATCTCTTAACGGAGAAGATAAGGCATCACAGATATCCTTCCATGTATAATCATCACAGCCTGTATCCTTTTTGATCTTATTCTCATCGCAGCTTTTCAAGGCTTCTTTGATTTTATCGCTGCCAATATCACTGCTGTCCATCTTTAAAGCATCTAATATTTTATAGGTCAGCTCATAGCTTTCCGGATGGATCGCAGTTTTATCTAACACCTCATCCGAATCGATGATCCGTAAAAAACCCGCTGCCTGTTCAAAGGATTTAGCACCGATCTTAGGAATCTTTTTGATTTCATTGCGATTTTTGATCTTGCCATGATTTTCACGATAATCCACGATTGACTGAGCACTGGCAGCACTCAGACCGGAAACATTTTTTAAAAGTTCAACACTTGCCGTATTAATATTTACGCCTACCAGATTGACCGCTTTTTCTACGACAAAGTGCAATCGTTCCTTTAACTTTTTATTAGGAAGGTCATGCTGATACTGACCCACACCAATTGATTCCGGATCAATTTTGATAAGCTCACAGAGCGGATCCATGAGCCTTCTGGCAATCGAGATCGCACTTCTTTTTTCAACGCTTAATTCAGGATATTCCTTGCGTACCAATTCGCTCGCGCTATAAACCGAAGCCCCGGCCTCACTGACAAGCGTAAATTGAATATCATAATGATATTCCTGGATAAACTGTGCAACAAATCTCTCACTTTCCCTGGATGCCGTACCATTCCCGATTGCAATCACTTCGACATGGTATGTATCGATCAATCGTTTCAGCTCTTCCTTGCTTTGTTTGACTCTTGCATTCGGCTCATGTGGATAAATCACGCTGACCTCCAGCATCTTGCCCATCTGATCGATGACCGCTAATTTACACCCGGTACGAAAAGCAGGGTCAAAGCCAAGGATCACCTTGTCTTTTAAAGGCGGCTGAAGCAAAAGCTTTTCTAAATTCATCGAGAATACATCCATGCTGCTTGCCTGTGCTCGTTCAGTCAGCTCGCTGCGGATCTGATTTTCAATGCTTGGTATAGCAAGACGCGTACATCCGTCTTCTACCGCTTTTTCGATCAGCGTTTTGCAGGCTTCACTTTGATGACGAACAAACTTTCTAATGGCATAATTGATACAATACTGATGATCAAAGCTGATCTCACATGTTATGACTTTTTCCTTTTCAGCACGATTGATTGCCATGATATTATGATTTGCGATACGATCTGCCCGTACTGAGAAATCGTAATACATCCGATATACCTTCTTTTCATCATCATGCTTCTTTTTCTCTTTGGTTACGATTCTTCCATAATGCATCATTGAATCATAAATTTTCTGACGGATCTCAAGATGATCGCTTGCCATTTCCGCAATAATATCACTTGCTCCCTGAAGGGCCTCTTCGACGCTTGTCACCTGCTCGCTGATATATTTCTCTGCTTCCTTTATCAAGTCATGATCTTTATTTTTTAAGATCCACTCGCTCAAAGGCTTCAAGCCTTTCGATATTGCTTCGCTCGCCCTTGTCTTACGCTTTTGCTGATAAGGACGATAGATATCTTCTACTTGAGAAAGCTTCACGCAAGCGTCCAACTGCTGTTTGATCTCCTCTGTCAGTTTGCCCTGAGTTTCAATCAGGCGAGCCACATCTTCCTTTCGCTTTTTAAGATTTTGCTGATACGTATATTTTTCTGAAATGCTGCGGATCTGTTCCTCATCAAGTCCCTGTGTCATTTCTTTTCGATAACGAGCAATAAAAGGGACCGTATTTCCCTCTTCAAGCAGCTTTAATGCAGCTTCTACCTGCTCTTTTCTTATTTGCAGCTCTTGAGCTATTGTTTCTAATTCCATCTTATTCACCCATACTTATTATAACTGAAAACTAACCGATAAAAAGACTTGACTTATGCAGATACGATTTTAATCAATACCTCTGTCATCACATCCATATCTTGAATGCTCACATATTCATATCTGCCATGACAATTTTCACTTCCGGTTCCCAGATTCGGACAATTCAGCCCCTTATAAGTCAACATGGCACCATCAGTACCTCCTCGTATCGCTTCACTGTCCCCACGCAATCCACATTCTTTCAAGGCTTTAACCGCCTTATCAATACAACGCATATCTTTTTCAATATAAGTTCTCATATTTTTATATTGCTCATGTATTTCCAAATCAATGATTTCATAACCATAACGCTGATTCATAAAATCCCGAACATTTTCAAGCTCCTTGATCATAGCCGCTAATTTATCTTCATCATGATCGCGGAGAATATAAGAAAGCGTTGCTTCATCACATTTTCCCTGAAAATCAGTCAAATGATGAAAGCCTTCATATCCTTCGGTAATTGCAGGATCTTTAAATGGATCCAAACACATGTGAAACTGCATTCCTGCCAAAGAAGCATTGATCATTTTTCCTTTGGCATCACCCGGATGAACACTTTTCCCATGTACATGGACAACCGCATCGCAGGCATTAAAATTCTCATAAGCAATGACATTGATATCACCGCCATCCACCGTATAAGCATAATCACAATGAAAAGCCTGTAAATCAAAATGATCCGCACCACGCCCAATTTCTTCATCACAGGTAAAAGCTATCCCGATATAACCATGCTTCAAAGATTCATCTTCCATGATTCGCTCTGCCATGCTCATGATAATCGCTATTCCCGCCTTATCATCACCACCAAGAAGCGTATTACCGTCAGTGACGATCAGATCCTGATGAAGATGCCGATATAAATTTTTAAATTCTTTCGGTGAAAGGATCACCCGGGGATTCAATTCAATATCACTGCCATCATAATCTCTAATAACTCGGGGACAAACATCCTTCCCCGAACAATCCGAAGAAGTATCCATATGCGCAATAAAACCAATTCTCTCCTTCAAATCACAATTGGCTTCAATATGTGCATACACTTCACCAAAATCATTCATATAAGCATTTTCAATGCCCATTTCATGCAACTCATCCACTAAGAATCGAGCCAGCTCTTTCTGCTTCATCGTACTAGGTACCGTTGCAGAAGCCGGATCTGAAGTTGTATCAAATTTCACATAATTCAAAAATCTTTCTTCAATCTTCATAAATTAATCTCCTTCTGTTTTTCATTCATTATAATCAAACAAAGACCATCTTTCAATCAAGATGGCCCCTATCAATCATCATTTGTTTCATTTTTTCTAAGATCCACGCATAATCTGCCAGCATTTCTTCATCAGCCTCCAATTTCTTCAATTCCTGATAGGCCATGCGCAATGAATCAAAGGCTTCACGAAGAATCTCCAGATCCGCTTCAAAGATAAAATAATGAAGACGATGGAAGAAAAACGTGATTCTTTGTACCCACGTCAGCTCATGGGTCATCGGATGTCGTTTCATCCTTTCCATAAAATCAAGAAAATCAACTCTTAAAAGAACATCATAAAGATTTTGATAACAGCAATGCAAATGCACATACTCTGTGTGATTTTTATAAGCGATCATATCTTTCATGAATGCATTTTAAAATAAATCAAGCAAAAAGATTGTTGGAATTTAGTATCAGATCAAGCATTTCACGTATTTATAAATCATCTTTTTATACCATGGCAATGAACGATAAACTTCAAGTGAAGATGCTTGTACAAAATCAAACAAAATACGATATTCCTCTTCATCAAGCCCTTCTTCCGAAAAACGATTCTTTTCAAATAAAGAAAGTATTTTCTCATTCTTGACCTGCCGGTATTTTTCAATCCTGCATAAATAATGATAAATTTCAAAAACAGCCTGCTGACGATTCCTCTGGCTCATTTTCCCAACTAATGAACGACGGCGAACGATACGATAGATCACTAACAGCAACGGTAAAACCAGAATCGTTAAGATCACGTATAAAACAGATGATACAGGTTGCCGATCGATCACTTCCTCTGAACCATTTTCTAGCGGATCATCCGGTGTATTATCCGGCTGATTCACTGAAGGATTATTCGGAGTATTATTTGTCGCATCATCCGGGCGATTGTTTTGGACATTTGAAGGCTGCTCAGGATCATTAGACGAAGATCCCTGTGTACTGCCAACGGTTACCTCAACCGGAATCCAGCCATAATTTCGATCAAAAATTTCTACCCATGCATGCGAATCAGAATCAACGACTTTTGCGTTCATATATGAATCAAAGGATGACGCATCAATATGATAGCCCTCCGCATAACGGGCCGGTATTCCGTAATAACGAAACAACAGGGTTGCAGCAGTCGCAAAATGTACACAATAACCTCTTTTATTTTTCAAAAGAAAATACTCTAAAAAGTCTTCACCGTCCGGAGTAGCACCCGGACTCAGCGTATAACGGTATTCACTAAGCAGTGATAAAATCCGACTTGTTGCTTCATCGACAGAAAGTGTCGCTTTCGCCAGATCCATCCTATCTCTAAAGATGCTTTGAATCTCACTTGGAATTTCCAAGTAATGTTCATTTACAAAATTGATATATTCTCCATATTTCCGATTATTGGTAGCAGTATTAGGATTCCATACCTGATAGACAACCGTATCATTCTTATGATCCAGCTTGATATAAATATCATGATTGATACTGTAATCAGCCTCTATCGAACGAAGATAATAAGGTATGGGCGCAAAAACATTCCCTGACCTCAGATCTGTGACCGTAATTTTTTCAGTATCCACCGAGCTTACCTCATATTTCACGATCCATTCATACGAACGTTCAAACTCCGAAGCGCTTAATTCCGAATAAGCTTCATCCTTTAGGGCTTTCCAGCTATTATCCTCATAAACGGCTCCGCTGTAATATTTCAGATAAAGGTCTTCCCTTCTGTTGCGCCTCACCTCAAGATGCTGGGCTCCTGTATAAAATCGATTTCCTGCAAGGTTCAGATCCAGCTCATCATCATCAAATTGCAGGGTTGAAAAAAAGGTAATCAATGAATTAAACCGATCTAAAAGCGACTCGATGGAAAAGGGCTTATAAGCTGTTTCCTTGAAGCGTGCTTCACTCAGTACGAACATAAATCCACCTGAAACGACAAAGACCGTAATTCCTACAATCAAAAGCTGTTTTCCTCTTGCTTTCCAATCGATCAATATCTTTTTATCATTAAACGTTACAAAAAGCATGAACCAGAAAGCAAAAACCAAAAGCATCAATATCCAGTTCAAACGGATCTGAAAAAATAATGAAGGAGATACGAGAAGCAACGATACTATAAAGATCAAAAATGGTTTTCTTCTGTCAAAAAGAAAGCACATGATTTCCGATATAAAGATCTGCATCAGCGAAAGCAGAAGCAATACTTCAATTTGTACTTGATTTCTGGAAAAATAGATATCAAATTTCTGAAAGCTCAATCCTGTATATTGCCTATATGTTTCTACGACCTGATTATATGCATACATCAAAGCATCGATCAATATGCTCTGATTCATGAACACCACAGCAATGCCGCCAGCCAAGATCAGCCAGCAAATCCATTTATATTTGACATAATGCCACAATAAATAAATACAAACAGAAATAAGAAGCAGCAAGAAAAATGCACTCAACGCACTGTCTAAGACCCCGAAATGAACGATAAGCAGCAAAGGCGAAAACATGCATCCCATGCAATAAAGAACAAATGTGATCCGATCATTCTTTTCCACCTTATTCGCCTCCTTCAATTCCCATCTTTGTA
This sequence comes from Traorella sp. mt218, assembly GCF_055420025.1. Taxonomy (NCBI): domain Bacteria; kingdom Bacillati; phylum Bacillota; class Erysipelotrichia; order Erysipelotrichales; family Erysipelotrichaceae; genus Traorella; species Traorella sp. mt218. Next base: position 133,689 of record NZ_JBVAYM010000001.1, on the reverse strand, counting down.
ATGACCCATTCAGCATGAACAAAATCTTCTCCATCTGCCTTTGGATTTGAAAGAATAGTATGTAATGCCTCTTCATACTCTTTGAGATCAGAAATCTTTTCCTCCATCAATTTATTTTTTGAATACCATTGCACCTGACATTTTGATTTCTGAATCGTCAAATGACAGACAAACTGATATAGATATGAAAGAACCTGCCGGCAGTCTTCTTCATCACCCGAAAGATCTAAAAACAGCTTCATCATGAGGCCTGCATCCTTATATTTATCCTTGATCATCAGTTTCGACTGACGATAACTGACCTTATAATGAATATCCTTGACAGAATCTCCTTCTCGATATTCCCGAATATCATAGTCCTCATTTTTCTGCTGATTATAGTTACGCAGCTTCTCATTGACCTGAGCATTCAATTTTCGATACGATTCATCAATATAAGGATAACAAAAGCTCTCCATTTTTTCCTGACAACGTATCTTTTTTGAAAAGATGCCTAACATATCAATGATCCGACACGACTTGATGGAAATCACAGATTTTCCTAAATGAAAAAGTGATTCATCCAAAGGTATATAAACGCTGCCGCCACATACTAAAAACTGTTTTGACTGTGAAAGGGATGTATCCAAAAAAAGATTGTTTATGACGATTTCAATTTTTATTCGTCCAACGGGAAAAAAGCCCTTTCCTCTAAATACTAAATTCATTTCATTTTCTGATTGCAGAAACTGAAAGGTGATCTTTCGATACATCATGAGCATGCAGAAAACACTTTTCACTATCAATGAAAACAAAAGCACGATCAGCAGCAATAAATAATAGGCTCTTGTTATAAGGAACGTAATGATAAGAAGAAAAGCTAACAATAAAACAAATAAGCGTCTAGCCAGCATGTTTCTCACTCAGGGAAGGCTGCTGAACAGAATTCAATACTTCCTGAAGAATCTGTCTTTTAACCTCATTTTCCTTTGAATGACGGGCACTGGCAGATACGATTCGATGTCCTAACACATCAAAGAATACTTCTTGAATATCTCGCGGAATCACATAACTGCGCTCATGCAGATATGCGTTTGCCTTTCCCATCTGAATCAGACAAATCGATCCACGCGGCGATGCTCCCAAAGAAAGCTGATCATGGGAACGAGTCGCATCAACAAGACGAACGGCATATTTCATGATTTCATCATGAACATATATACGATCTACCTCTTTCTGCATTTCGCAAAGCTCATCAGCTGTAAGTACCTGTGATATCTGATACTTTTCAGGATGCTGCTTACGGCGAAGAATCTCCACTTCACTTTCCGCATCAGGATAACCTAATGAAAGACAGATCATGAATCGGTCAAGCTGGCTTTCAGGCAAAAGCTGTGTACCGGCAGAACCAAAAGGATTTTGGGTCGCAATGACATTAAACGGATCATATGCCTGAAAAGTAACCCCATCTACAGTAATCTGGTTTTCTTCCATGACTTCCAGCAATGCCGACTGTGTTCTGCTTGATGTACGGTTGATTTCATCTGCCAGAAAAAGATTACAGAAAACTGCTCCCTTATGTAATACAAATTCACCGCTATTTTGATCCAGAGCATTAAAGCCAACGATATCGCTTGGCAAAACATCCGGTGTAAACTGGATTCGGCGCCATTCAAGGCCTAAAGCCTTCGCAAAAGCATTTGCCAGAGTAGTCTTTCCGACACCGGGCATATCCTCAAGCAGAACATGTCCCCTGCTCAGAATAGCCATCATGATCTTGTTGACCTCATTTTCCTTGCCAACGACAGCTTTGTTGACCTCATCAATTATTTTTTTCGCTCTCATCTTTCCCTCCTGTTTTTTTATAATTAGTCACTTAAAATTACTACCAGCCGCGGGAACCGCCGCCACCGCTGCCTCCGCCGGAGCTTCCGCCACCAGAGAAGCCGCCGCCACCTCCACTGTAACCGCCACCATCAGAGCTGGAAGATGAAGGTGAAGACATACTGCTGCTCATCGAACGTGTCAGGGTATGCGCAAAGGAATTAAAGGTTGCATAAGTCATGATATCACCTGTTTGATAAGAAGGCGGTTCCATTGCCAGCTCACTAAATTTATCCTGCCATATCTTTGTCACGTGCAGTGCCTGCGCATAAGGAAGAATATGATAGTAATACTCAGGATCTTCCTCTAAAAGCCTTTCCAGCTGATCCTTTTGCGCTTCTTTGATAAACCGTTTGAACCCTTTTAACTCACCGATCAAAGCCAATGCCTGAGGCGAATATTTTTTGATTCCCCTAGCAATAAGAAACGCAAAAATGCATTCAAATGCCGTTACCATCAGCTGTGTCTGATATATCTCAGTTACGACACTGATGATCAGGTAAAACATGCCGATAGGCATAAATAGAAATAAATAATAGAAAATCTTCGAAATGATACGATCTTTATGTTCAAATAATCTGGAAATCAACAGCATCAATATCATAAAGATCATAGCCGGAGAAAGAGAAATTATTTTTATGATACATTCACTGACCCATTCTTTCGACTCTGCCATGCTTAAAACAGCGATCATGGTCAAAAAGAGGAGCAATGCTGCGATATAAATCAATAATTTGATTCCATTGCCCATTTTTTCATACATAGGCATCTCTTTGTACTTCTCAATGATCTTTTTTCTTGCACGATTGATATCAACATAAAATCTGCCTTTTAAATCATCACTGGTGACCTCATGATCATGACCATGCTCAAACATGCTGTCAAAAAGTTTTCTCTCATAAGAAGGACAATGTCCGGGAAGCTCATTGACCTTGATTAATGTAAATTCACCATCAATTCCCTTGATTTGCAAAGCACCTAATCCTGCCCAATAGAAAATCAATGAAGTCATATCCTCATTAGAAAGCCTGCCATCAATGACATATCCTGCCTCAGCACTGTTCATGGACCTTGGCGGATAAAAACTAACAGGCTCTACAAAACGTGGACGAAACACGACATATCGAATGAAGCTAGCAATCATTACCAATATCACACCTATCATCGGTATCACATTTACAGCCGGCGGTGTAGGACGATAGAAATCAGCTGCCGACAAGTACAATGAAAGCTCCAGCTTTTCTTCCGGCTGCAAAACATCACGGGTTATCAAGGTCAGCGTATGATCATTCTGAGTGACTTCATAGCGCTGTGAACCCGTATCATCATTCCATCTGCCTATAAATACCCTGTAATCAGAAAGCACAGGCATAGTAATTTCCACATGCACATTTTCTGTCTGGGCATCTTCATAATAATCCAGCAGTGACAACTTTAATTCACCATCCGCAATGATCTTTGGATGTAAGAGATACTTCATTTCAATCGTATATTCACCGGCTTCATCTAAATGAGCATAATATTCAGAACTCTTCTTTACCCGATTAACAAGACACTCAAAATCATACAGCTCTGTTTCAGAACTATAAAAAGCATCAAAATCCGGACTTAAGGGATAAGACACATCATCTTCATTTGCAGTAAGCTGAATGATTTGTGTTACATGAAAATCCTGTGCTTCATCGATATTGATCTGAATCGTTTTTTGGTGAACGATATACGGATAAACATAAGCAGGTGCATCTGCGAATGCTCCCTGATTAAGCTGTATCTGTACGGTTGCAGCTTCATATGGCTCAATCGTTTGATTCGATTCAATAAATATTTCATTTTCACCCATCGTATAATCCAGTTTTTTATTTTCTTTGCTTCCATAATATCCGTCACGAAGCGTAACATTCTCAACCGTCGCATGATTTGGCCATACGATATGTGCACTTAAATGACAGGTAGGTGAATCAAAATCATCTCCAATCAGATTCAGATAGATATAATCATAATTCTCATCATAATCCTGATAGTGAGCCAGCGTATAAGTCAGCACATAACGCTTTTTACCACTCACCGTCTTATCTGCATCACCTATTCTTATTTCTACTCCTGAATAGGTTTCCTCAATTTGATACGGGGCTCCTTCGACATGGATATCCTTGATCTTATATCCCTCAGCATCACTTTCTTCGGGAATACTGCGGATGATCCCATGCATTTCTTCTTCATAATAAACATCCAGCGTTTCCGTGATCTTAAATTCCCTTTTAGAATTGACCTCAACTTCAACATCAATATTTTCATAATAATATCCCGTTGAATCTGCCTTTATCGTCAATGAAGGAAGAAATACAAGCAGCATCGAAAAAATAATGCAATAAACCATATTTTTTCGCATCGTCATTCCCCCTTTCTTTTTTTACTAATTATAAGCTATCAGAGCAATAGAAAACAAGATAAAAATCATGAACCATCCATAAAAACATAGACCTTCAATAGACAGTAAAATACCACATACTGCCTCCTTTTTATAGTCAAAGCTTACATCAACAGACATGTCCCAAATGATTTAAGCATGCCAGCCAAAGCCAACATCAAATAGTAAATAAAATATCAAGCTATAAATATCATGGTGAAATCATCGATCACACCGACTATTTTTTTTCAAACAATGCTAATAAAATCATCAGCGCAAGAAATATCAATACTCCAAGCTCAATTACGATAATGAATTCAAATTCTTGTATATTGCTCACCAAATAAATACAGATGATCGCTGAAGTCTATTATTTATAGCTTGGATAAGTACCTTGTCGATCAAGGATAAAACATATACACTGATACTACGATTCATTTCTTTCATGCTGCCTCCTTTTCAAAATTATAGTAAGTCGGTAAATAAATGAAACAAAAAAACTTTTTATGTAAGTCCTTTCACCTTTTTATATTATAATATTTTATATACATCGTCAACAATACATAGATCCTATATGCATACATTTACATCAATCATGATTTATAATATCTCTTTTGTCATAAATTTCCTAAAATATACCTAAAAAAAGTACCTTCAAATGAAAGTACTTTTTCAGTCATTTATTTATTGCGAATTGCTGCCTGTGCAGCCGCTAAACGGGCAATTGGTACACGGAACGGTGAACAAGAAACATATGTCAATCCTAAACGATGACAGAAATCAATCGAACTAGGGTCACCGCCATGCTCACCGCAAATACCTAATTTGATATCCGGGCGAATCTTTCTTCCGCCTTCAGCTGCCATCTTGATCAGTTTTCCAACACCTTTCTGGTCAATACGGGCAAACGGATCCTGCTCATAGATCTTCTTATCATAGTAATCCTTCAAGAATCCGCCGGCATCATCTCTTGAGAAACCGAAGGTCATCTGTGTCAAATCGTTCGTTCCGAATGAGAAGAATTCAGCTTCTTCAGCAATTTCATCCGCCAATAAAGCAGCACGTGGAATTTCGATCATCGTTCCAACTTTATAATCTAAGCGCACTCCATTTTTCTCCATGATTTCTTCGGCTTTCTTCACAACGATATTCTTGACAAACTTAAGCTCTGCCTTATCACCAACAAGAGGAATCATGATTTCCGGATGTACATCAAATTCAGGATGCTTCTTATTGACATTGATCGCTGCCTGAATCACGGCTTCCGTCTGCATTTCGGCAATCTCAGGATAGCTGACAGCCAAACGGCAGCCACGATGACCCATCATCGGGTTAAACTCATGCAGAGAAACAACGACATTCTTCAATTCTTCAAATGTCATCTTCATTTCATCAGCCAAAGCAGCAATTTCTTCATCCGTATTCGGAAGGAATTCATGCAGAGGCGGATCTAAGTAACGAATCGTTACCGGAAGACCCTGCATCACTTCATAAATTGCTTCAAAGTCACCCTGCTGCATCGGCAGGATCTTTGCCAGTGCAGTACGGCGCTGTTCTTCCGTCTTAGAAACGATCATTTCACGAACCGCTTTGATACGGTCACCTTCAAAGAACATATGCTCGGTACGAACCAGACCGATACCTTCAGCACCAAACTCAACAGCCTGTTTCGCATCTCTCGGTGTATCCGCATTCGTTCTTACTTGCAGCTTACGCGTATTGTCAGCCCAAGTCATAAATCTTTCAAAATAACCGCTGATCGTTGCCGGAACAGTCTTAACTGCTTCACCATAAACATTTCCTGTAGAACCGTCAAGTGAGATCCAGTCTTTTTCATGATACGTCACACCATCTACCGTGAACGTCTTGGCTTCTTCATTGATCTTAACGGCATCACAGCCGGATACGCAGCAAGTACCCATACCACGGGCAACTACTGCGGCATGACTTGTCATACCACCGCGAACCGTCAGGATACCTTCGCTCGCAGCCATGCCCTGAATATCCTCCGGACTTGTTTCTAAACGAACCAGGACGACTTTTTCACCATTGGCATGAGCAGCAATGGCATCTTCTGCTGTGAAATATACCTGTCCCGCTGCAGCTCCCGGTGAAGCAGCAAGACCTCTTGCAATCACTTTCGCCTTCTTTAACTCATCAGCATCAAACTGTGGATGTAACAACGCATCCAGCTGCTTTGGATCCACCTTCATCAACGCTTCTTCCTCATTGATCAAGCCTTCATCCACCAGATCACAGGCAATCTTCAATGCTGCGGCAGCCGTACGCTTTCCGCTGCGTGTCTGAAGCATATACAGATTTCCGTTTTCAATCGTAAATTCCATATCCTGCATATCTTTATAATGATTTTCCAAAATTCCACAAATTTCCACGAACTGCTCATACGCATGAGGCGCTACTTCCTTCAGCTTGTCAATCGTCTGAGGTGTACGAACACCGGCAACAACATCCTCACCCTGCGCATTCATCAAAAATTCTCCAAACAGTTTCTTCTCTCCCGTGGCCGGATTACGGGTAAAGGCAACACCTGTACCACAGTCATTTCCCATATTACCGAAGACCATCGACTGAACATTGACAGCCGTTCCCCAAGAGGACGGGATATCGTTAACTTTACGATAATAAATCGCACGTTCATTATTCCAGCTCTTAAACACCGCTTCAACAGCCTTGATCAGCTGCGTGCGAGGATCCGTTGGAAAATCATCATGAAGCTGTTCACGATAAAATTCCTTAAACTTTGAAACCATTTCCTTCATTTCATCAGCATTCAGATCAGAATCCAGCTGTACGCCGCGTTCAGCCTTGATCTCATCAATGATCGTTTCAAAACGAGCTTTAGACAATCCCATGACAACATCCGCAAACATCTGAATGAAGCGTCTGTAAGAATCATAGGCAAAGCGCGGATTATTCGTCTTTGCGGCAATCGTTTCCACGACCTCATCATTGATACCCAAATTCAGAATCGTATCCATCATACCAGGCATACTAGCTCTGGCACCGGAACGCACGGATACCAACAAAGGATTATCCTTATCCCCTAATTTTTTTCCGGTTTTCTTTTCTAATTCACCTAACGCTTCAAAGATTTCTTTCTGAATCTCATCATGGATTTGTTCTCCGTCATCATAGTAACGGTTACAAGCTTCCGTCGTCACCGTAAAGCCAAAAGGAACCGGCATTCCAAGCTTCGTCATTTCCGCCAGGTTCGCTCCCTTTCCTCCAAGAAGCTCACGCATTTGACCATTACCTTCAGAGAACAGATAAACATATTTTGTCATTAAAAATTCCTCCTAGTAATATGTAATCGCTTACCAACATATTATAGCTTTTTTTTTCTTAATTGACTAGTCTAAACTATAAATAATTCAAATCCGGTTGACAAAACCAAATCTCAATAGTATAACAACATCATCAAAAGGAGTTTATATGAAACATTCAAACAACATTGAACATCAAATATCTATCCGACAATTCAAAGCCTTATCCCTTGTAATACTTTCAAGCTTTCTTTCAGCAGTTGCAGTACAGGGATTCGTGGAAACGGCCCATCTCTATCCTTCCGGTTTTTTGGGGATCGCTGTTTTGATCAATCGTCTTTCTTTAAAATTTTTACATTTTGATCTTTCATTCAACCTTCTGTATCTGATATTGAATCTGGCTTCTATTTTTCTGGTAAGAAAGGTAGCCGGTAAAAAGTTTCTTCTCTATTCAGGACTGCAGTTTGTTCTCGTTTCTTTTTTCATTACCCTGATTCCCCGTTTTTCCCTTGTCGATGATCCGCTGCTTCTCAGCCTTTTCGGAGGTGTCATTGCCGGTTTTTCAAGTTTATTGGCCTTACAGGCAAATGCCAGCAGCGGCGGCATGGATTTCATTGCGATTTATATGTCACACAAATACAATAAGCCCTTTTGGAATCAGATCATGCTCTTCAATATCCTCATCTTGATCATTGCCGGCATTTATTTTGGCTTTTATGATGCCTTCTATTCCATGATCTATCAGTTTGCAGCCACCTACATCATCAATAATCTTCATGACCGTTATAAGCTTGTTTCCTTGCGCCTGATTACATCTAAACCTGAAGAAATCAGCAATCTGATATTTAAGATGACCCAGCATGGTGCTACCCAACTCTATGCCCAGGGCGCATATACAAAAGAAGAAAAGACCATGCTGATCCTTGTCTGCAATTCCTTTGAGGTCAATGAGCTCGCATCACAGGCCCAGCTCATCGATCCGCAAATATTCATCACTGTATCGAAGACCGAACAGATCATCGGTAACTACGAACAAAAAAATATCGAATAAAAGACTGCAGCCAGATATTGACTTATCTGAATGCAGTCTTTTTTTAAAATAAGGACATTTGATTTTCTTCCTGAAGATCTTTTAATACGCCCATGCTTTCCAATTTCTTGATGTGGGTTCCATTCAAAGAAGTACGTGCCATCAGATCCTGTTTTGATAAGAATGGACGTTTTTCTCTTTCTTCAACAACCGTTTCCGCAACATTGCTTCCCAATCCATCAATCGTCGTAAATGGTGGTATGATCGTATTCTTATGATCCGGATCTACGATAAAGGTGCTTGCCTGTGAGCGATTCAGATCGATATTGCCGATCCGATAACCGCGCAATACCATTTCCAAAGCCAGTTCCAAGGTTGAATAAATATCTTTTTCTTTTTTAGATACTTCATTTTTATATTCATTGGAATTCATCTTTTGGGCAATTTCATTCATTCTTGAACGAATCATGTTTTCACCGGCAATCATCGTTTCAATTTCATAGGCATCACAGCGAATCGAAAAGAACATGCAGTAATAATATAAAGGCTGATGGACTTTAAACCAGGCAATACGCACCGCCATCATGACATAGGCAACCGCATGGGCTTTCGGGAACATGTATTTGATCTTTAGACAGCTGTCAATATACCAAGGATCGATATTATATTCCTTCTTGCTCATTTCCTCTTTCCACTCATCCTTCAAGCCTTTACCTTTACGAACGCTTTCCATGATCGTAAAAGCCAGCTTCGCAGGAAGTCCCTTATGAAGCAGATACACCATGATATCATCACGACATCCGATAACATTCTTCAATGTACACTGACCGCTGTCGATCAGATCCTTGGCATTGTTCAGCCAGACATCCGTACCATGAGAAAGACCGGAAATACGTACCAGTTCATCAAAAGTCGTAGGTTTGGTCAATTCCAGGATACCGCGGACAAAAGGTGTACCAAACTCCGGAATACCAGCAGCTCCCGTAACTTCTGTATTTTTAGAGGTATCTATATGTAAACTTTCGACACTTGAGAAAATTTTCATCGTTTCCGGATCATTCATCGGAATCGTTTTCGGATCGATCCCGCTTTGTTCTTCCAATAGCTTCATCGCTGTCGGATCGACGTGACCGAGAATATCAAATTTCAAAAGATTGTCATGGATATCATGGAATTCAAAATGAGTCGTTTTCCAATCGGCAAATGGGTTATTTGCCGGATACTGTACCGGTGTGAAATCATGAACATCAAATTCATTCGGTACGACAAGGATACCTCCCGGATGCTGTCCGGTCGTACGTTTGACCCCGTCACAGCCCTTCGCCAAATGAAGGATCTGTGCCTGACGCATCTGACCCTCAATACCCATTTCTTCTTCATACCCCTTCACATAACCAAAGGCCGTCTGCTGGGCAACCGTACCAATCGTACCCGCTCTAAATACATGGTCTTCACCAAAGACTTCTTTAAGATAATTATGGGCTCGCGGCTGATAGTCACCCGAGAAGTTCAAATCAATATCAGGAACCTTGTCCCCTTCAAATCCCAGAAAGGTTTCAAACGGGATATCCTGTCCGTCACCACGAATGATCTCACCGCAATTCGGACATTTCTTATCCGGCAGATCAAAGCCACTGGCAACTGAACCGTCAGTAAAAAACTCGACATAATGACATTTTGGACAAACATAATGAGGTGCCAATGGATTAACCTCTGTGATATTGGCCATGGTCGCCACAAAGCTGCTGCCGACAGAACCTCGGCTTCCGACCATATAGCCATCTTCCAGACTCTTCTTCACCAACAGATGTGAAATATAGTAAACCACATAAAAACCATGTCCGATGATCGAATCCAGTTCACGCTTCAAGCGGTCCTCAACGATCTTCGGAAGCGGATTGCCATATTTTTTATACGCATTTTCATAACAGATCTCTGCCAGCTTCTTATCTGAATTTTCCATCTTAGGCGGGAAAAGCGTATCATAGACCGGATTGATCTTTTCAATCTGATCGGCAATCAGATTCGTATTTTCGACAACGATCTCATAAGCCTTCTTCTCATCTAACCAGTTAAAGCATTCCAGCATTTCATTCGTGCTTCTGAAATGCTGATCCGGATTGATCGTCGTTCTGCGGCGCTGGGCATCATAGATATATAAAGGATGACGTTTGCCTCCGATCGCTTGCGAATTGATATAGATATCACGGATCTTCTTTTGCGATGGCTCTACATAATGACAATCACCCGTCGCAACGACCAATTTTCCCAACTCATCCGCCGCTGCAATGATACCCGATAAGATCTCTTTTAAGCGATCCTGGCTGGCAATCGTATTCCTTTCGATCAAAAAGCGATAATTTTCTAATGGCTGAATTTCTATAAAATCATAGAAAGAAACGACTTTTTTCAATTGCTCTTCATTACGGGTATGAGCGATCTCAAACACTTCGCCATTGCTGCAGGCACTGCCCAATAAAAGGTTTTCCCTTCTTTCCTCGATCTCTCTTCGAAAGATACGCGGTTCGGCGACAATATTCGCACTGCTTTTGCCATTATAAGCCAAATGCTTCGTATGAGATAAGGTAATCAGTTCAAACAAAGATTTCAGTCCTGCCTTATTTTTCGCAAAGACAACGATATGCTTTACCCTCACCTTAGAAAAACAGGCTTCTGTATAATAATGAGATAGCTCATTTAAGGTCTTTACATCTTTGAGTTCATTCAGCATATTCAAATAAACATCACTCAGCACCTGCGCATCATAATCAGCACGGTGAGCAACCTCTTCATCATATTTGATATTATAGATACGGGCAACATTGCCAAGACGGTGGGCCTTGCGATCCGCGTGCATCGAATAAGACAGATCCAAGGTATCAATCACCGGATTTTCCAATGGCTTCCGTCCGATACGGATCAGTGAATCATTGATAAAGTTTACGTCAAAAGAAGCATTATGAGCCACCAATACCCGATCTCCAATAAATTCTAAGATTTTATCAGCGGCTTCTTCAAAAGGCAAAGCATTTGCCAGATCATCTTCCGTGATATTTGTCAAATTGGTCGTAAAAGCACTTAAAGCAACAGGAGGCTTGATAAACATCTGTAATTTGTCTTTTACTTCACGATTTTCAACGATGACACCGCCAAATTCGATGATATGATCATAACGGCTCGATAAGCCGGTCGTTTCAAGGTCAAAGATACAATAGCTCGCTTCTTCCAGCTTCGTATCATTCGGATGGGTCACGATGTTCAATTCAGGATCGACCATGTTCATCTCAACCCCATACAGCATCTTGATCGGATGCTCTCTTCCCTTATTGATCTTTTCCAGATAACGCTGGGCCTTTGGAAAATCCTGTACGACCAGATGATCCGTGATCGCTAAAGCCGTATGGTTCCATGCTGCTGCCTGATCGATATACTGGGAAATATCACTGACCCCATCCATTTCTGAAAGCTTGGTATGCAGATGAAGCTCAACCCTTTTCTTTTCGGCAGTATCTTCACGCATTTTTTTCTCGATCACTTCTATTCTGTCCGGCATAAAAACAAGAGTGCGTAAATAAGAATCATCGACCACTCTTCCATAGGCACGGATTCGCTGGCCTACCTTTAGCTGGTTCATCTCTTCTTCGCTTAAACGTGCTCCTGAAAAACGTTTCATGACGATCGCATCGTCATCGTCTGCCAGATAAACGCTTTGCAACATGCTCTTTCCTACCGGACGCATCTCGATTTCAAAGATATCTCCCCATATCTCTACATTTTCACAGGCTTCATGAATTTCATGAAGCGTAAGCGGCAGATATGTTTTTTTACCTCGTGGGACATAACTCTTTTTTTCTTTAGGAGCTTCAGGTGTATAAGTAACTTTCGGTGCTTTTACCTTTTTCACCTCTTCAATCAAAACAGCTGTTTCCTTTTCCTCTTCAAGCTTTAAACCTGCTTTTTTCAGCCATTCCTGAAGCACGTAAAAATCTTCTGTCTGCTCTTCGCTGATCTTCATCTTTCCTTCGTGAATCTCATTATGCAGATGCAAGTGATTTAAAATGATACACTCATCCGCATATTCCTTTAAAAGCCCATCCTCCATGCTCATGTTCAAAACAGAGATTTCCATCTCTACGCTGCATTTGAGATGCTTCATCAGGCGGTCCTTCAACATGCGCCATATTTGAAAAGGAAGCGGCTTTTCAAGCTTCAGATAGACACAAAGCTTTTGGCTGCTTTTATAATAAACGGGCTTCTCCATTTTTGCTTGTTGAAAATAAGAGCTTTCTTCTTCCATTTTCAGCTGTTTCAACAGATACTCAATATTCATGAAAATCTCCTTTCTAAAAAAATGGCTATTTCACCATTTTCTCAAAAGCATCCTTTGCTGCTGCCTGCTCAGCTTTTTTCTTGGAAGGACCCTTACCCTTGCCAAGAATGATATCATCCATCTTTACGATTACTTCAAATACCGGCTGATTATTCGGGCCCTCCATATGAATGACCTCATAATTGACGGTCCTGCGGGCATCTGCCTGCACATATTCCTGGAGCTTGGTCTTATAATCAATGAGATTTTCAGCCTTAGGCGCCAAAATATGCGGTGTGATCACGCTCTCCAATACCTTACAGACATTATCAAAGCCGCTATCCAGATACAATGCCCCGATAAATGCCTCAAACATATCCGCCATGATCGATTCACGTTCACGACCTCCGGTCTTTTCTTCACCGACTCCCAGCAATAAAAACTGATTCAGCTTCAATTCCCGTGTATATTGTGCCAAAGCTGCTTCACTGACAAGCTGTGCACGCAATGTCGTCATATGCCCCTCATCCAATGGCGGCTGAAGCTCGAAAAGCTTTCTGGCCGACCATACCTGCAAGACAGCATCTCCCATAAATTCCAATCGCTCATTATCGCTTTTAAAAGTACGATGTTCATTCACATATGATGAATGAACAAACGCATTCTGTATCAGATTTTTATCATTTACCTCGATATTTCTTTCTTTAAGCCAGTCGAATATTTCCATATTTCCTCCATGTTCCCCCATTATATCATATTTTAATCAAGATATTTATTTTCTAAAGTATATTTTTCGCAAATCTTTTTCAAGCCTGGATAATCCTCAATATGTTTTACAATTTCCACCGCATCCTCACGGGCACTGTTCAAAATATTGGAATCCTGAACAAGATCTCCCAATATAAAGCTTGGCAATCCGCTTTGACGCTTGCCGAGGATATCTCCCGGACCCCGCATCTTCAGATCATAAAAAGAAAGCTCAAAGCCGTCATGACATTCCTCCAGCTTTTTAAGGCGGGCAATGCTCTCTTCATCCTTCGTATCACTTAAAAGGTAACAGATTCCCTGACGTTCACCCCGCCCCACACGTCCGCGAAGCTGATGGATCTGGCTCAAACCGAAACGGTGGGCATCATAGATCACCATGATATTCGCATCTTTCACATCGACACCGACTTCAATGACGCTGGTAGCAACTAAGATATCCAGCTCATGAGCAAGAAAACGATTCATGACTGCATCTTTTTCTTCACTTTTCATCTGGCCGTGAAGAAGTCCGATGCGATATCCCTTTAAGATTTTACACATTCCTTCATATATTGAAATGACGCTGCTCATCTTATAATCTTCATTTTCTTCGATGCTGGGACAAACCACATAACACTGTTCACCTGCATCGATCTTCATAAGCACATCCTTTAAGATCGGTTTCATGCTTTTTGAAGCAATATAATACGTCTGAGTAATATTTCTTCCCTTTGGATATTCTCTGATCGTTGAAACATCCAGATCACCATAAATAGAAGAAGCCAACGTTCGCGGGATCGGCGTCGCACTCATTAAAAGCATATCGACCTTTTTCCCTTTATTTAACAGTTTTCTGCGTTGTTCCACACCAAAGCGATGCTGCTCATCCGTGATCACCAAACCCAGATCCGCATAATGGACATCGTCCTGAAAAAGCGCATGCGTTCCGACGAGGATATCCAATTGTCCTTTAGTAAGCTTCTCTAAGATCTCTTCTTTTTCACTTTTCTTCAAAGAAGAACAGTAGAGCCGCAAGCGTACACCAAAGCCTTCATAGACCTTCGAAAGAGTGGCCAGATGCTGTTTCGCCAGGATCTCTGTCGGAGCCATAAAAGCCACCTGCTTATGTGCACAGACACAAGCATAAGCGGCAAAAGCCGCAACCAGCGTTTTTCCACAGCCGACATCTCCCTGAAGCAAGCGCATCATGCACGTCGAAGCATGCAGATCATGTAAGATCTCATCAATGCATGACTTCTGATCACCGGTCAGCTCAAAGGAAAGATTACGTGCCAGCTCATACACCTCATCATTTGAAAACTCCTTACCTACACCCTGAATTTTCATATTTTCACTGCGGCTGATCTGCATACAGCACTGAAAAATCAAAAATTCCTCATACTTCAGTGTCCGAAGCGCCTGGACAAGCGCATGCCGGGTCTTCGGCTTATGAATGAAATAAAGAGCTTCCCTTCTCGGCAATAGCTTATATTTCAAGCGGTATTCCTCCGGAATCCGCTCTTCGATCTTATCTGAGCATACCTCCAAGGCCTTATCGACCAGCTTGATCCAATCCTTCTGGGATAATGCCTGCGTCGTGGAATAAACGCTTTGCAAGCCCAGCTGCGATTCAATCGGCATTGAATTAACATTTGTCAGGGTAATCTTATTGCCTCCCTGATAAATACCGCTGATCGTCAAGGTCTTGCCGACAGGAAAGATATTTGTCCATGGACGATTAAAGATACTGCAAAAAAATTCTTCATCATCAATCATCATTGAAAAACGGGTCATGCTTTTCTTGCCCCCCAAACGAATGACACGGGCAGATGAACAGATGACACCGCTTGTAAAAATCTTTTCATTGATCTTCCATTCACTTATCGGCTTACGTTCATGTTCCTCATAACGAAAAGGATAATGCGTCAATATATCCTCAACACTTTCGATTCCCATGGTCTTTAAGATTTCAATTTTTTTTGGCGTTGTGATCTCTTTTAATTCCATGCGGATATTATAGCACAAAATCAGCCAAACAGTGAGAGCTGACGTATTTCTTTTTTATGAGATCTGATCAGCTTCACGATATCCTCCATTTGATAAAGGATCCCTCTTTTTAAACATTCCTCTTTCAACAGCTCATAATTTTCACGCCATTTTAACGATTCACAGTGATAGCGATTGCCATAGATACGCTGATATTGATAAGAAAGGCCCGGATAAAGCTCCTCTAATTTTTTATAATAATGATCCCGCTGATTCTGCCGCAATGTGACTCCCATATACGTCATGATATAATCCGCATGACACAAGTGGGCCATTTCGATGATTTTTAAAATATTTTCTTTGCTGTCCGTAATAAACGGTAAAACAGGATTCATGATGATGCCGCATATCAGACCTGCTTCCTTACATCTTCGCACAGCCTCAAACCGTTTTGACGATACGGCAACATGTGGTTCAATTTTTAAAGAACATTCATCAGAAGCACTCGTGATCGTAAAATTAACGACCGTTGTCATATTTTCATGAATTCTTTTCAAAAGCTCCAAATCTTCCAGTATCAGATCACTTTTTGTCGTAATTCCCGCACCAAAACCATAACGCTCGATAAGCATGAGCGCCTTTCTTGTCAGATGAACCTCTTTTTCAAAGGGATTATAGGGATCGGACATGGCACCCATCCCAATGATGCCCCTGCTTTTTTTATGACGCAGCTCCTTTTCAAGGATCAAAGCGGCATCCTTTTTACCTCGGACCACATCAAAGCGGTCGATCCGATAACACTGACTTCTCGAATCACAATAGATACAGCCATGACAACAGCCCTTATACAGATTCAGATTATAATCAAAACCAAACCATTCTTCAGGACATTTATTTTTAGAAAGAAGGCTTTTTGCTTCTATCCACTCCATGCTTACTCCAAAAATGACGCATCGATCACCCGATCGGTAATTTCATGTATATAATCTAAAGAAACCACATTGCCATCATAGCCATTTAATACATGCTTGGAAGCCAGTTCATCCGTATAATCGGAAACCTTATAGGATTTATAATTATAGCGTTCAGCATTGATATTGGCGGCATTCCCTTCAAAATGAATCATCAGCGGCACCCATCTTACATGATCGATATAAATATCATCCTCTTCCTTCACAAAGTCAAATTGGATCATACCACCGATCGCATTATTCGTCGTCAGCATACCACCGATAAAATTTCCTAACGAATATACCACCAGCGTCCGATTTCCCATCTCACCGCTCACCCACTCAACAGGCTGGATCACATGCGGATGGGTACCAATGACCACATCAACGCCCAGATCGGCAAATAACTGCGCATAATGCCGTTGAAAGCTATTCGGAACAAACGAATTCTCATCACCCCAATGTGCACTCACGATGACAACATCACTGATTTCCTTTGCCCGTTGTACATCACTTGTAATCTGTGCATCATCAAAATAAGAAACTTCATAGGAATACTCCGGCCGGATACCGTTGGTGCCATAGGTATAAGCTAAAAAACTAAAAGTAATGCCTTTGACCTCAAACGTTGGAATCGTATCATAAGCTTCTTGTGACGTATAAGCACCATCAACGACCATCCCTTTCACAGAAGAAAAGGTATTCAATTCATTGACAATACCGGACAATCCTCGATCCAACGTATGATTTGTTGCCAGATTGACCAGATTAAAACCACTTTCTTTTAAATCAGAAGCAATTTCACTAGGTGAATTAAAGCTCGGATAACCGCTCAATCCCAATTCGCTGCCACCCAGTATTGTTTCCTGATTGATAAAAGCAATATCGCTCTTTCTCATATCATCCGCCACATCCTCATACATCTTCGTAAAATCATAACTGCCATCAGATGTCAATGCATCCAGATACACCGTTTCATGGATCAGATTATCCCCGACTCCCGAAAAAGAAACAACTGTGATCGGACTTGGCTCATAAACACAGACAAGCGGATCCTGATCTTCATTTTTTGTTGAACAAGCCAGCAGCAGAAAAGCTGCCAGCACCATGCTTACTTTCTTCATAACTTCCTCACTTTCGTGCTAAATATTCTTCAAGGCACCAATTGTTCTCATACATGATCGCTGCGGCTTCTGCACCGACATAACGCAGATGCCAGCTTTCATAGCCATAGCGGGTTATCTCTTGCTTATCTTCAGGATAACGCAAAATAAAACCAAAACGATGCATATTTTCTAAGATCCATGGATAGGCTTCATGATTTTCAATATCCGTATAACGAATGTGATCAAAGGTAATATCTACCGCTAAACCACTGTTATGCTCGCTCTGTCCGGGGCGGGCATAGAATTGATCGGTTCTTTCCTGTCCATAGATCGGCAAATAATAATTATATAAATCTTTTTGATACTGATAAGAGCGATAAGCGGCAATCGCCACGATCCCAATGCCCTTTTCCTCCAAGGCACTCTCGACAAACCGTTCAAAAGCTTCTTCCGCTTCCTGACGCAAGACTACCTGATCCATCATTGTACATGAATAATCAATTCCTTGCGTACAGACATATTTGACATGGACCATATCATCAGGAACATATCCTTCCGGCAGCGCATTGAATTTATTCACCAGCAAGGTCATGTCAGAAAAATCATTGACAATGGAAATCATTTCAAATGGTTTTAGATCCATATTCATGTTTACATTCAATACCCTTTCTTCATAGCTGCCTTCAGCTTTTAAATAACGTTCAAGATTTTCTTCCCTGAAATAAGGAATCGCACTGTAACCCTCTACATCTTCATCACTCAATCCTCTTTTCAAAAGAAAATTCACATGTGACGAAGAAGTCAGATCCATCCGGCAATAATCTTCGATATATCCTTTTTCAAAAGCTTCCTCATCCAGCATCAGCTGCAGTGAAGCAACCTGCTCACAGTTATTTTCCGCAAATTCCAACACATCCTCCTCACGAAGGATCTCTTGTTGTTTTTCTGTATAATGACTCTGTTTGATCTGACATCCGCTTATAAACAGACATAAAATCAAAAAAAATATTTTCTTCATGTTCTCTCTCCTAAATTCATTATATCATAAACATTCTCATAAATTCATTGAAATTATATCACTTTGCCATGTATAATAAATAAGTGCGAGGTAATGAACATGAATTATGATATTTTGATTATTGGTGCCGGTCCCGGCGGTATTTTCTCTTGTTATGAACTGGTAAAAAAAAGACCGGATCTAAAGATTGCAGTATTTGAAACGGGCAATCCCCTTGAAAAAAGAAAATGTCCGATCGATGGCAAGAAAATCAAATCCTGTATCAACTGTAAGACCTGTGCCATCATGAATGGATTTGGTGGTGCCGGTGCCTTCAGCGATGGCAAATACAACATCACGAATCAATTTGGCGGTGATCTATATGAATACATCGGTAAAAAAGAAGCGATCGATCTCATGCACTATGTCGATGAGATCAACACATCCCATGGCGGTCAAAACACCCGTCTTTATTCAACAGCCAATACACGTTTGAAAAAAATCTGTTTGCAGAATGATCTTCATCTATTAGATGCCAGCGTCCGTCATTTAGGAACCGATATTAATTATATCGTCTTAAAAAATCTCTATGAAGAATTAAAAGATCATGTCGATTTCTATTTCAACAGCAAAGTGGATGAGGTCCATCATCTGGATAACGGCTATGAGATCATCACTAACGCACAAAGCTATGTTGGCAAGCAATGTATCATTTCTACCGGCAGAAGCGGTTCCAAATGGATGCAATCCATCTGTGATCATTTAAATATCAAGACCAAATCAAATCGTGTAGATATCGGTGTCCGCGTTGAGCTTCCTTATGAAGTATTCTCTCATCTGACGGATGAATTATATGAAAGCAAGATCGTATATCGTACCAAAAAATTTCAGGATAAGGTAAGAACCTTCTGTATGAATCCGAAAGGTGTCGTCGTTAATGAAAATACAAACGGTATCGTGACCGTCAATGGTCATAGCTATAACGATCCGGCTCTTTATACCGAAAATACAAATTTTGCCCTTTTGGTATCCAACCATTTCACAGAACCTTTTAAAAGCTCAAATGAATACGGAGAAAGCATTGCCCGTCTATCCAATATGCTTGGCGGCGGCGTCATCGTTCAGCGCTTTGGCGATCTCATCCGTGGTCAGCGATCAACACCTTCCAGAATTGAAAGCTCCTTTCTGACACCTACCCTTTCCGCAACACCGGGCGATCTGAGCCTGGTCATTCCTAAACGCCAATTAGATGACATCATCGAAATGATCCACGCGTTAGATAAAGTAGCACCGGGTACTGCCAGTGATGATACGCTTTTATATGGTGTTGAAGTCAAATTCTATAATATGCAGGTAGAAATCAATGAAAATCTGGAAACCTGTCATAAGGGATTATTCGTCATCGGCGACTGTTCAGGAGTAACACACTCCCTTTCCCATGCTTCAGCCAGCGGCGTTTATGTTGCCCGCTATATCTGTGATCATTTAAAATAAACCTGAGTTCAAGCTCAGGCTTTTTTTAATTTATTATGAATGAAAGTGTAAGCAATGAAACACAAAGCTCCATATAAAACCCAATAATATAAATTATGCAGACCATATCCAAAAGGAAAATGAATCAAAGGTTGAAACGCCAAAATATTATTTAAAATGACAAAAGGATAAAAAAGCAAGATCCAAGTATTCAAATACCAAAAGATACGATTTGCCTCTATTTTATCTTCTTGATTTTTCTGATTCATCATTGCCCAAATATAAAAGACGCAACTCAAGATTATAAGAAGCGGACCTGCCACAAAAGAAGGATAGCTCATATATTCAAACCATAGTGCACATCCGAAAATCAGACCACATAGATTACATGCACTTACGAGCAACACGATCGTTTTAATATTTAGATGTTTTTTTTCTTCTAATTCTTTCCCTAAAACAAGATGATCGATCGATATATCAAAATAAGCACAAAGCTGAATGATTTTATCTAAATCCGGAACGCTTTGGGAGCTTTCCCACTTACTAATAGACTGTCTTGACACACCAATCACTATTGCCAATTCTTCCTGTGACAGACCTTTCTTCTTTCTTAATATGGCAATACGCTCTCCCATTTGCATAGCATCACTTCCTCCCAGAGAAATTGTAACACTATTAGAAGATTTCTTTCAATCAACTTTTATAACCAAAATGTCAACTGCTGGTTGCATCCATATTTTTTAGTCTTTTTTTGACATGATAAATACCTGCTCATCCATAAACCTGCCATCATAGCGATGATAGGCTTTTTCTAAGTGTTTATAATAGTGAAAGCCACACTTCTCAGCCACTCTTGCTGAGCGAAGATTATCATCAAAACAACAGATGAAAAGATGATCCTGGTGAAGTCTTTCAAAAGCAAACTGACTTACCTGTTTCACAGCTTCGCTCATAAGACCATGACCCCAGTAATCTTTACAAAGTACATATCCAAATTCCAGGCTTCGATCTTTTTTGATCTTAGAATGATGGAATCCAATCGAACCGATGACCTTGTGATTTTCTTTAAGCTCAATTGCCCATTCTTTTTGATTTATGAATAATTCTATGATTTTTGCGGATTCCTCCAGCGATTCATGAGGCTTCCAGCCGGCCATCGGGCCCACCTCCGGGACACTGGCATATTCATAAAGATCATAAACATCCTCTTTGCGCCATTTCCTTAACAGCAATCGCTCTGTTTCAATCGTTTCGCCAAACAAAAGCTGAGGAAAACGGCTGATATAAAACCGGGCTGCTGAAGATGTTTCTTCCAAATGATATTTTTTAAAGTCATCTTGGATAGAAGATAAGACCATCTGGCGTACTTTAGGACTGATCTCTTCATAACGATGCAAAATCAGTTTTCCATCATCGATCTTCTTTTGAAGCCAGCTTCCCATATCCTTGATTTCTATGATATCGATCACTTTTTCTTCATGTTTGCTGACCACCACATCTTTAATTTTTGTAGGATTGTCCCCCTGTATATCTTCACATACATATAGATATCCCTTCTGACCGCCATAAATGTCCATGAACCCATTTTCATAATATTCCTCATAGACCAACCTTCCCTTGGCATCAAAGCCATAAGGATACCAGTTAAGTGGCTTTGGTAATGCATGTACACAATATAATGCCGCTAACACAGGATTGGTGGAAAAATAAACATAGGCTTTTTCATGTTCACTGACAAAAGGCTTTAATACCTTTAAGCCTGCCTGATTGCTTCCATGGTAATACTTCATGCCTGCTCCTTATAAAGTGATCCAATATCTTTCGATATAATCATTTTCTTCTTTTTCAAAACTTTCATCTTCATAGACCCCACCATTTTTCAAAATCGTTTTTCTTGAAGCCTGATTACTTTTCAAACAAGTAACCAATATCTTCTCCATATTTTTCTCACGACAAACCCCTATCATCTTAGAAAGCATGAGCGTTGCATACCCTTTTCTTCTCTCACCCGGCCGGACACTATAACCAATATGACCACCGTAATTGAAAAGATAATCATTTAGTTCATGACGAAGCTGGATCATGCCCACGATCTTTCTATCTTTCTTCCTGACAAGAATATACTGTTCACAGCTCACCCGGTGGGATGGAACCTTATCAGCATCCTCATAATCTTTGCACCCGGAAATCCATTCCAAAGGATCCTCACATTCTCTTAAATTTCCTGTACCATCCATCGAATCCCGTGCATCTAAAAACTCCTGCCGATATGCCGCAATTTCACTCGCATAAGATGCATCCGGCTTTATAAATATGAGATCATCAAACAATTCATCATGATAACCCTCTGCCACCTTGACCATATGGCCGATATTTCCCTCACCGGCATAAATCTTCATATCAAAGAAATCTTCATTCTTATCAATCCAGCACAGCTCATTCTCATCTCCATATACCTCTTTGTGATGAGCAAGCATTCCTATGTAGACCTCTACGGTTAGATCATCTAAATGATACACCATATCCATCAAATGAGTTAAAATGATATCATCAGAAGAAATACCTGTTTCCTCATATAATTCACGATAAGCCGCATGTTCGCTCAGCTCATCCTTTTCAACTTTTCCCCCTACCAGATTCAATAACCCTTTATAGGGATTTTTCTTACGCTTACACATCAATATCTTTTCTTTATTTTCATCATAAACTAAGATCACATTACACTTTTTCATTCAAAATCCCTTCTTTTTCCATAAATTCAAATAATAAATCCCCTTCTTTTTCATCTATTTTATCAGCTTGATCATTAAGATAACACGACAACGCTTTTGATATGATATTATTTAACGGATAAGAAAAATGTCGGATCGCCCATTCTCCCGCTAAAAGCTTGCTTGACACGACCCCTTCTTTTTTATAATAATACACGCGGCACAGGTTCAATATGACATCGACAGGTTCCTTTTTGAATCGTTCCTTCGAATCTGCCACATCTTTTTCGATACTGTCTAAATATGCTTCTTTAGGCACCTCTGAAAAAAGCCGCTCTTTCTCCATTCCATAAACACAGATGCCAAAATGATACGTTATCATAAAATGAGCAGCAAGATCCTCATCTTTTCCCTGCATTTTCAAAAGGGTCCCATCCAGATCTTTTTGATAAGAAGAGAGATACATCGGTGAATAATGAAGCTCATAAGGTGTCGGATAGATAAAATTCAGACAATAACGCTTCAGCACCACACTCATCTCAAAGCCCTTGAAGGGTGCCTCAGACTCATGATCCATCAAAAACCGAATCATCCTTTTTTTCTGGTCAAAAGATGGTATCTGCTCGCAAATAACAAGAAAATCCAAGTCACTTCTACTTGGATTAAATCCTCCCATCGCATAAGAGCCATGAATATAAATACCTACTAAATTTGTCTGCAGGATCTTTACATACTCCCTGACATTTTTCTGAATCAACTCTTCCATAACTAACAGCAGCAGAAAAGCGGTACCCCAAAACCACCTAAACACATATTACAAAGCATCAACTGACAGCAAAGTGATCCGCCGTCACCAAAAGGCTGCTGCATCCTGCGATAACGATTCTGGCTTCCCTGTATCTGCGCATAGAGCTGACGATACTCATTATTCGTCGGATCCATCTGACAGGCTCTTTCAGCCGCTTCCATCGCTGCTACCTGCTGACCAAGTCCATAATTGGCAATCGCATAAAGATAATACCAGTTGGCATCACGATTGCTCATATTGGTCAAAAGCTGATAAGCATATAAATATTGCCCCATATTCAAAAAGCTGACCACTCTTTGATAATCATTATTGGCGTAGGTCTGCTGGGAACCGTACTGATTCCAGAATTCACGTGCATTACCGCCGTTTTTACGCATGTTCATGATCGTATCATAGGCATTCTGAATCTTCTTGAAACGCTCTTCTGCACCTGCTTCCTTATTTACGTCAGGATGATATTTTTTCGCCAATTGACGATATGCTTTTTTCACCTCTTCATCACTGGCATCAGGGCTGACACCTAAAATCTTATACGGATCTTCCATCTTTATCATCCTCTCTTTTCTTTCTCACCATTTCATATCTTGCCCACACCCCAGAATATATAATATTTCGTAAAATATTTGCATATTCAAGAATCGGCAGCTTTTCAAACGCATCACTTGAGCGTGCGATCATCAGTTCCAGTATATTTTTTATCCGTTCATCAAATCCACATTTTTGGTAACTTTTTATAAACGGATTAAAACAATTTTTAGAAATATCTTTCTCTACATCCTCATAAGCATCCATGATATAAATAAAACGTCCTAAATAATCACCCATTTCATATAGAAGTCCTTTCCATTCGTCCTCCCGATAAGCAAGGATCTCACCTAACATTACTCCGCTCAGTCCTGCCAAAGCATCAATATCTTCACATTTTTCTTCTTCCAATAAATGAGTTTTTTCAAGAACCTCCCGGATCTTTTTCACTTTATCCGGATATTTTGCTTGTACCTGTAAGAATTTCTTTTTCAGTGCTTTCTGATAAATATAGCTTGATTTCTTACGTTCATCTTCCCAGTTATCCTCACATTTTAAGTAAGTAAGAAGAATCGTCATATCCGAAGCATATTCGATCATCACATTGTGAAAGAGATTTCTTTTTTTCGTTGGATGAAAAGGACATCGATATTCTTTTGATGTGACCTCACATTCATAAAGCCCGCTCAGCAGTATTGCCAGAAAGGTCATATCAAAATTTAATGCCATCTGTCCGCTTCTTCCATACGTCTGATGAAGACAATCACATAAACCACAATAAAAGCCTAAATAAGTATCATTTTCCTCTTCACTCAGCTTTTGCTTATTCACCATCACATATCCAAACATATCTCTTCCTCATTTTATATAGTTTACAGATTTATGGCCCATAATTCAAGGATTCTTTTTCAAAAAACATGATTCAACATAATTTTGCCGTGATCCTTTTACAATCCTTTAAGCCGAAACCTGATAATATTCATGTCATGATCCTTTTCTCTTAAAAAAGTTATTATTACAAGGTATAATATTTTCTCATTGACAAATAGAAGGGATAATTTCAGAAAAAGCAATAATTTTGTCGTCATTTTATCATCATTTTTAAATTATGACATCAAAAAAGCCCTATTTCTAGGGCTTATCTTGAATAATGGTGCGGATAACAGGACTTGAACCTGCACGATATTGCTACCACTAGAACCTGAATCTAGCGCGTCTACCAGTTCCGCCATATCCGCATATTAAAAGCAGTTGCCTGCTTTTAAATTTCTCTTGTATATTCTTTCAGCTTTTCAAGCTCATAAGAATTCATGTACGGAGAAAGTTTCTCAAAAACTTCTCTGTGATAATTATTTAACCAC
Source organism: Traorella sp. mt218 (assembly GCF_055420025.1). Taxonomy (NCBI): domain Bacteria; kingdom Bacillati; phylum Bacillota; class Erysipelotrichia; order Erysipelotrichales; family Erysipelotrichaceae; genus Traorella; species Traorella sp. mt218. Next base: position 108,132 of record NZ_JBVAYM010000001.1, on the reverse strand, counting down.
ATTCTTTCACTGTTTGTCAACATATTTTTTAAAATAGGATCTAAATCATATGGACATAATGTCAAGGATTCAAATTTCATAAACTGTCCGTATTCATTTTTCACATCTTTTACACATAACAGCTCATTTTCAATACGGATACCATGAGAACCTTCTACATAATAACCCGGCTCATCCGTTGTGATCATACCTTCTTCAAAGACACATATTCCTCTTGACGGATTCCAGTAAAAATTATTCGGTCCTTCATGCACATTCAGCACATGACCTACACCATGTCCTGTACCATGCTTAAAATCCATATTTCTTTCCCAGAATGGTTCACGACAGATGCCGTCTAATGACGGACCGCTGCAGCCATACAAAAATTTTGCCTTTGCAAGATCGATATGACTTCTTAATACCGTTGTATAATCTTCTTTAAATGCTTCACAGGTTTCTCCCAGCATAAAGGTACGTGTAATATCCGTTGTTCCCTGCTTATAGGTTCCTCCGCTGTCCACTAACAGAAAATCTTTGGCCTTGCACATCGCATAAGCATCCTTGGTTGCCGTATAATGCATGCTTGCACCATTAGGACCATAACCGGCAATCGTATCAAAGCTCGGCTCGATCAGATCGGCCCATTCTTTTCTAAAGCTTAATAATTTTTCACTGACTTCTAATTCACTGATATCTCTTTTCTTGATTTCATCTTTCAGCCAGATCATAAATTTTGTCACTGCCACACCATCCATGACATGTGCCCATTTTGTATTTTCGATTTCAACCTTATTCTTGATAGCTTTCATCATCGTACTTGGATTTGGTGCATTGACGATCTCACAAGGAATGCATTCCAATAAATATGAGTTGATGACAGCTTCATTGACCATGACACGATGATCCTTATCCAGCTTTTTCAAGTATTCATAAACATCATTATATGGATAAAGCTCGACATGACATTCCTCAAAATTCTTCTTCATGCCTTCATCACATTTCTTTTCATCCATAAACAAAGCCACTTTATCCATAAAGATAACAGCATAGCTCAATACAAGAGGACATGAATGAACATCATCCCCACGCATATTAAAGATCCATGCCAGATCATCCAAAGTAGAAACAACATGCACATCCGCACCCTGTTCCTTCATGACCTTACGGATGTCCGCTAATTTTTCACTTGTCTTTTTGCCACTGTATTTTTCTTCCATAAAGAAAGCTTTCTTATCAGATAAAGCCGGACGATCTTCCCAGATCATATCAACCAAGTCTTCATCACATTTAAAATTCAATTTAAAGCTTTCTTTAAAATGCCTGAACTGCGCTGCCGTAACAACACGTCCGTCAAAACCCAACGTATCATTCTCATACAGATGCGCTTTGATATATTCATCTAAGGTAGGCACATTCGGTTCATTCATCTTCATCAGCTTAAATTCACTGCCCTTGATGGCATTGGCAGCAATGATGAAATAACGAGCATCGGTCCATAAACAGGCTTCTTCTTGTGTAATGAGCAAAAAACCGGCACTGCCTTTAAATCCGCTCATATAAGCTCTTGTCTTGAAATAATCTGAAACATATTCAGAGTTATGAAAGTCGCTGGTTGGAATATAGTAAGCATCGATTCCTTTTTCTTTCATAAGCTTTCTTAATTTTTGTATTCTTTCATCGATCATAATACACCCTCTTTTCTGCAGTTATTTTATACCTTTTTAATCTGACTGACAAGCTCAAATGAATAACCTTGACGCCTGGCTTCCAGTATAAAATCTTCCATGGCCTCATAATTGCCTTTATTAGCCGGATGAAGCAGGTAAATGGCTCCATTATGAAGATGGGAGATCAGATTATTGTAAGCAGCTTCTTTGGAAACATCTGCGCTGTAATCATCATAGGCATGGCTCCAAAAATAAGTGCGGTATCCCAGATCACTGACCATGGCTAATGAACGTAAAGAAAAATCTCCTTTTGGGAAGCGAAAGATCAATGGCGGCATTTTTTTGGTGACCTCATAAATAGCCCGCTGAGTGTCCATCAGCTCATTGACAAACTGTTTGGATCCTTGAACATTCGCCAGCTGTGTCATATCCGGATGGGTGCGGGTATGATTGCCGATCTCATGACCGTTTGCGACAAGATCTCGCATAAAATCCGCTTCTTTCAATATATAATTACGTGTCAGAAAATAAGTGGCATCAACATCATGATTATTTAAGATATCTGTGATTTCTTTGATATAAGTTTGATCCTTTCCGCCTTCATCAAAAGTAAGATAGAGTGTCTTTTCATCATCTCCGATATAATAAGTATTATATTTTTCCATCAATGTTTGATCATAAGTAGGTGGCTTACGCTCGTGATCATTCGCTTTTTTGATCCACCAGCCCTGCCTCTGATTATCCAATTCATCATAATGATAATGTAAATCCATCATCAAGGGATTTTCTACGACTTCTACGATACGCTCTATTTCACTGCTATTTCCTGCCCTGTCGCTCACCTGATAATGAACCTTATATTCGCCGATGACCGAAGGGTCGATCCGGTGATGGATCTGCAGACGATCATTGAGATCTTCTTTTGAATTATCAAAAATCTCAACACCGGGTTCTTCATATTCCTCATTTTGAAAAACGATCATATGCGCATCCTGAATCAGCGTCATGACCGGCGGCCGGGTATCCTTTACGTTGACATAACGTACGATCCTTTGATTTTCAAAAGTATAACTGATTTCATACTGACCGGTTTTTTCCAAATTGACATTGCTTTGGATATGGATATTTTTCGTGATCGTCTGAAAATTCTTATGGATCAAAACGCCCTTATCTTCATAAGCCTCATTAATTTCAACCTCTGCATGTTTGTTTCCAACAAGACGCATATAGGTTCCTAAGGCTCCTTGATAGCGTAAAAAAGCAAATAGCCCCAGAAATATGAAACAGGCAGAAAATGATAATAGAAATACCATCTTATTTTTAAATGATCTCGACATAAAAAACCTCCCCTACATCTTATGCGGGGAGGTTCCACCTTATTTTTGTTTTCGAAGCTCTTCTAAGATTTCCATCAAAAGCTTATCCGTAGATGAAATCTCCGGTTCAGCCGGCTTTTCTTCCTCTTTCTTTTTGACAGGTGCAAGCGTTCTTATCTTATTGAGTCCTTTGACCATCAAAAAGATGATCAGGGCAATCATGATAAAATCAATGACATTATTGAGAAAAAGTCCGTAATTGATATTGACGCCATTAATGGTCAGTACCATATCACTTAATGCAGATGTTCCGCCTGTAACCAGACTGATCAGCGGTGTGATCAGATCACTGACGATCGAGCTCACCACCTTTGATACGGCAGAGCCCATGATGACACCGATGGCCATATCAAACATATTTCCTTTTAACGCAAATTCTTTAAATTCATTGATAAATTTTTTCATAGCTTACCTCTTTTCTTCATCCATTCTTCGGCACATCTGATACCATCGATCGCCGCCGACACGATACCTCCGGCATAACCGGCACCTTCCCCCATCGGGTAAAGATTTTTTACATTCACACTTACACATGCATCATTACGCACGATCCGAATCGGTGATGTGCTGCGTGATTCAACACCGCACATGACTGCATCTTCCTGGGCAAAGCCCTTCATCTTCCTATCCATCGCTAAGATTCCTTCTTCCAGTGATTCATTGATAAAGGCAGGAAACAGCGCATGGAGATCACAAGGAGTCACGCCTGTGCGACAGGAAGGCCGGATGCTGCCAAAGGCAGATGTAGGCTGATGCTTCAAAAAATCACCAACCCGTTGTGCCGGCGCATGATAATTGCAGCCGCCAAGCTCAAAGGCCTTTCGTTCCAGCATTTCCTGAAAATTCATACCATCAAAAAGCCCGTTTCCTATATCATCCGTGGTAACCTGTACCAAAAGAGCACTATTGGCATTAACAGCATCCCGTTTATGATAACTCATGCCATTGGTCACGACATGATTACGTGATGAGGTTGCCATGACAACCTCGCCTCCCGGACACATACAGAAAGTATAAACCCCTCTTCCCTTTTGGGTCGTATGGGTCAGCCGGTAACTGGCAGGCCCTAATACCGCTGCATAAGGACCATATTGGCTCTCATCCACAAATTTCTGTAAATGCTCGATCCTGACACCTACGGCAAAATTCTTCGCAATACAGTGTACCTGCTTCTCATTCAGCATTCGGAATGTATCTCTGGCACTGTGACCGATTCCTAATAATAAATCATCACAAGGCAGCCATTGGCCATTGATCTGCACCTGATGGATCATGCCGTCTTCAATTTGAATATCTTCTAATGTATGATCAAAGTGAATTTCCCCGCCAAGCCGCAGGATCTCTTCTCTCATCTTCTTTATGATCTTTACCAGCTCATCCGTACCGATATGAGGATGGCTCTGATAAACGATGGCCGGATCGGCACCAAATCGAACAAACTGTTCCAATACATAACGTCCTCTGGGATCCTTGCTTCGCGACGTCAGCTTTCCATCTGAAAATGTTCCTGCGCCGCCTTCGCCAAACTGAACATTGCTGTTTTCATCTAAAGGACCCCCTTGAAAAAAGGTTTCCACATCCTTCATTCTCTTTTCTACACAGCTCCCCCTCTCATAAATGATCGGATTTGCATGATGCATCGCCAAATAGAGCGCACAGAAAAGGCCGCTAGGTCCCATCCCAATGATCAGTGGTCTTGTATCAAACGATCGATATTGGATCTTTTCAGCCTTTTTGGTTTTCGATAAGGCAACATCCTGAAGATGAAGATACCTTTCTTCATGAGCAATTTTCACATCAACGCTGTATGTCAGATAAATTTCTTCCTTACGTGCATCAATGCTTTCACGAACGATTTCATATTCAAAAGAATCTCTTGTTTTCAGTTTTTCCGCAATCACCTTCCGCAACTGTGAAAGCTCACTGCCCGGCAATAACCGGCATCCATTGACCCGAAGCATTACTCAAGTGCCTCTATCTGAGAAAGATTCTCATACATCAATGTCATATAATCCATATTATTGGCCAGTGCATCCTCTGAAATCGAAGAAATATTGTTTAACTTGATTTCTGTAAGATTACATCTTTCCTTGACCTCATTGAACAATTCTTCCATCTCCTCCGTCAGATTTTCTTCATGAGCGATATATTTGACGCCATCCTGTGTAATTCTTTCACAGATAAGATCAAGCTGTTCATCACTAGGCAAGGCTCCATATTTAGAAAGGATCAGCGGATAAACATTAAAGCCATAAGACTTCTGCCAGTTTCCAAAGCTTGGCGTTACACTGACAAATGAAACATTCTTATTTGATAAACGAATATTTTGAAACTGGGTATCCAAAACAGCCAGATCCACTTCCAGCTCATCATAACGTGCCGAAAAATCCTTCGCATATTCAGGATATACCTCAGAAAGCGTTTCAGCAATCGTTTTGGCCATGCTCATCATCGAGATCGGATCCATCCATAAGATCACATCACTGTCATACGTATCGATATTATCAAATATTTCCCCATCATAATAATCGCTTTCCACAACGACCTGCTGGTTGTTGACGGTCGTCGTCGTATAACGATCGAATTTATAAATCGCACTGGTCCGAGCCAGATCGATCGTCTTACCCGAAGCTCTGGCAAACTCATCACTATAAATAGCTGTATATGGTTCCAATTGCGATATGGTAAAAACAACATCAGCCTCATCCAGATCATCCTCAAAGGTATTGCTGACAGAGGCTACCTGAATCAAATCATTGCTGGAAAGATTGCAGGCATCCACATATGTGCCCCCAATACGGTTAATCAGATAATATACAGGATAATTCGTTGCACATACCTTGGCAGCACGTATCCGGCAGCCGCTCATCGCAGCGACAGCTGCTATCAGGCAAAAGATCTTACATAGTTTCTTCACAAACATCACCGCTACCATTATACATGATTTTTACCAAGTTTGAAACGATTTCTTTGGCAGTAACTATATTCCACAAGATCTTCTTCATTTCTTCTTAATTCATTCACCAGAAGAAACATCAAAAAAAGCAAAAGGATCCTCATATTCCACCTTCCATACCAAAAAAGCAGGACAGAGAGCAGAAAGGAACATATCAAAACCGCTTTTCTGGAAGTATCATACGAAAAGATCAGCCGCAAAAGACATAATAAGATCCTTCCGCCATCCATCGGATAAAGCGGCAAAAGATTAAATAATAATATCGCAGCATTGATCTGCATCAGATAGCTCCGGAATCCAAAAGAAATCATATTTAAACGGCAAAAAGCTTCAATCATCAAAAAAAAGAACAGATGCATGCTTAATCCCGCCAAAAGAATCAACAGGATATCAAAAATCCTGCCATGATCCAAATGATCGATCTGAGCACTAAATCCAAATGGATAGACATGGATCACACCTACCCGATAACCCAGCTTCAAAGCCACAAAGACATGTGCCATTTCATGAATAAAAAGCATCAGAAAGATGAGCAGATAAATTTTAAGAGCATAGGAAAACACAGCCAGCATCAAAAAAAGAAGCCATAGAAATGAAAAGTGAAACCTCACAGTTTCACCACTTCTTCATAGCTGAGCTTCTGATCATCTTTTTTAAATTCCAGCTTTAATGAATCCTTAAAAGCACCAAGTCCCTGTCCCATCAAAACCCGTTCATCCGTTTTTACCACAACATCCTCTAACTGTGCATAGATTCCTAAAACTCCATTATCATGCAGTATCGTAACTGATGTTTCATCTGTTTTCAGCACGATACCGTCAAACAGCGAGGCGCAAAGATTGGTCCCATTCGTATATATATCATCTACAAGATGATGATACTGGATGGAAGCACTGACCTCATGATCATAAAATTTAAACCAATTTTCATAGGGCAGCCACGTACCGATCGATGGCAGCTCGATCCACTTCTGCTTCTCATTGATCTTAAAGCCAAGAAATAAGGCAATGCAGAAAAGAAGGAAGATGAAGGAATTTACGAAGCCGGCTTTCTGTTTCTTTTTCATACTTTATCTTATGATGAGAACAAGCGTTTTAGAATTGATTTATGAAGCTTTGGAATAACGACCTCTTCACCGAGAAAGGCATTGCAGATATGATCAAAACATTCACATGCCTTAGAATTTTCACGATATACCGCAGGCTGTCCATGATTATAGCCACGAATGATCTGTTCATCCTCATAAACGACACCGATACATTCCACACAGAGCCATTCCAAGGCATTTGAAAGCTGGATGCTGATGCCCTTGTCGATATATCGAAGATTGAGCCTGTTCAGGATACATCTGATCTGACAAACATTCTCTTTCATTAAAAGCCCAATGATGCGGTCTGCATCCTGCAAAGCAGTCATATCCAATGTTGAAACCACGATGAAACTTTCCGCAAAAGCACAGGTATATAGAAATCCTGTTTCAATTCCTGCCGGTGTATCAAGGAGTATATAATCAAACATATCCTTCAATTCAAGGATTACCTCATGCATCATTTCCTGCTTCAGCTTATGTACATGAACGCTTTTACACGCCGGCAAAAGCTTCAAATTATTCTGATTCTTGGCAGAAACAATTGCCTGTGCAAGAGTACATCTTCCTTGTGCAATATCCAAGATATCATAAAAAACCCGGTTTTCAAGTCCCATCATGACATCCAGGTTTTTCAATCCCAGATCCATATCCACCAGACATACCTTATAACCCCTGCGTGCAAGTGCAATTCCCAATCCAATACAGACGCTGCTTTTTCCTACACCGCCTTTTCCAGAGGTGATCCCAATGCAACTTCCCATGTCTTTTCCTCCCTCATGATCTGACCATTTTCATAATATAGAACACTGCTGGAAAAACTTGTCAGTTTATGAAACTGACTGTCAAAGATGCGAATGCGCGCCTGCTGAAGGCTTGAAGCTACACAGTAACAATCCCGATGATAAAAATCGATACAGCCCTTGATCTTCCCCAATACGATGAGATTGCCGTAACATTCCAGATAACAATCAAAAGGAATATCCTGAAAGATCATGACATCCTCTTCAAAGATCAAACGCTCTCCGGGATAGATCTTCCTGTTGAGCACCTTAATTTCTTTTTCACCCTTTTCGCTTACAAAACCAAGAAACAAGGTATGCGCTTGTTCACAAATCTTTAAAAGTGTGATCAATTGTCTTTCATCACAATCCAGACAATCAAAAAAAGCTTCAAACCTTCCCCCATGACGCTGGGAGCAGGCTAAAAGCTTTTCACCACATATTTCTGTCATTATCCCAAATTCACTGCGACTTACATATACAAAAGAATGATTTACCGCTTTGATGATATCTTCCACCATGAGATCGTTTCCTCTTTTCTGATCTTTTTCTCGCGCATCAGCATGACGTCTTCAATCATTCTGGAAGCCCACACGATGATCACCACCAACACTCCATTAAAGAGCAAAGTCAGAAAAGCGCGGGAAACTAACCACATATCAAAAGGCATCAGCGTTTCAGAGAGCAATGTCATGATGAAGTATACCAGAAACTCCTTGACAAATATTGTCGTAAAGACTAACATACAGCTTTCAAGCATCGATTCCGTAATATGCTTCTGCCATTGTGACACCGCTAAGTTAATGATCACAAAAACGATCGTACAGACCAAAAACGTATGCGCCGCAAAATAATCATACAAAAGTCCGAAAATCACTGTGATCAGCAGCGAATCGATCCGATCCATCTTCCGCTGCATCAATACCAGTGCACTAAGCCCCAGACACGGCGTGATCACAATATCACCCGGCATGAAGGAATGCGGAAGCAAGCCGCCAATGACTTCATCTGCCAGAAAGGAAGCCGCAATAAAAAGTACCTGTAAGATCATGGCTGTACCTCACAATAAACACTGACATATTCAAAGCTGGAGAAATCTGCGGCCGGCGTCACATAGACGATACGTCCGTTCTCATTACGCATTTCTTCGATCTCCATGACCGTACCGACAAGGATACCACTTGGAAATACACCGCCGGCACCGCTTGTCGTCACATTCTGATCGATCCTGATCTGATCGGTATTCGTATAAAGACGTACGATAAAAGCACCCTTTTCCAGATCATATTGTTCAAGATATCCGTTTACGACCTCCGTATCGCTCACATGGATCTGTACCGAAACCATGCTCAGCTGATCCTGTGATGTCAGTAGACGAACCCGTGAGGTATGTTCATTGACCTCGGTAATCTTCCCTATCAATCCATACGCAGAAACGACGGCATTATCCAGGGCAACATGATCCGCAGCACCGACATTGATCGTGATCTGATTGTTGTAGACCTCCGGATTACGGCTGATGATACGGGCATTGACCTTTTCATAATGAGCGGCCACATCATTTCCGAGAAGCTCTTTTAATTCAGCGTTTTCACGCTGCAGATTCTCAATCATGGCACTGAGCTGATCGCTTTGTGCCAGCTGCTGACGAAGCGCATCATTTTCCTGCTTTACCTGCCACAAATCATTAAAATCATTGAAAAAATTCTGCAGGGTTTCAATTGGATAATCCAAAATACTGTATTTCAACATGACCAAAGGATCATATACGATACTTTTTATAGCACTGCCCTTGCCATTTGTAGAAAGTGCAAAAACAAGCAAAACAGCAATCAGCGCAAGGAGCAGTTTCTGAAGCCTTGTAAATCTTGACATAATATCACCTTATCTAATTATAAGAAAAACAGACCTAACTTGCAATCATTTGTTTTTCTTTAAAGCTGAAATAACGATTCTGACCGACGATGAGATGATCCAGACACTCAATGCCGCACAATTTACCGGCTTCAATAAATTGCCGGGTGATCACGATATCTTCTTTTGACGGTTCAACATGACCGCTGGGATGATTATGTACAAGCATGATCTTAGAAGCGTTGATTCGTAAAGCATAAGTATAGACTTCCCTTACTGATACGTTGCAGCTGTTCTGTAAGCCGACAAACATATCCTTATAGGTCAGCAATTCGTTTTTATGATTCAAAAAAAGAATCATGAAATGCTCCTGTTCCTGATAACCGATCTCACGATTCAGCCATCGCACAAGATTTTCAGGTGAATGAATGGAAATCCTTTTTTCCACACATGCAACTGCCATTCTTCTGCTCAGCTCAAAACACGCTAAGATTTCCAAAGCCTTGGCTTTTTTTATCCCCTTTAAGGAAGTCAGCTCTTCTAATGTCAGATGACTTAGCATGCTTAAGTTGGGACGCAGTTTTAAAATATCATCTGCCAGCTCAAGCGCACTTTTTCCCTTATAACCGCTTCTTAGCAGCATAGCGATCAATTCTCTGTGCTGAAGATAAGAAATGCCATAGGTCATTGCCTTTTCCCGAGGACGTTCTTCTTTTTCTATTTCTTTTACTTTAATCTGACATCAGCTCCATCACCATTTCCATATCTCCTTTCAAGACAGCTTCACTAAACTGTTTTCCTGTCGACGTCACTTTTTTCAATATATAAGAAATCTGATTTTCACGAAGCTTTTTCTGGGCTTCGATCGTTTCTTCTTCATTTAAGCTAAGTGAGGTGACAACAATGATTAAATCATCCTTCGTATAGCTGTATGCCTCATATCCCAATCCTTTCAGCTTTTCAATACAGGCTGTACTATTTGTTGTTTCCTTAAACATTCCTATCTGATTCATATGTAACGTTACTTCCGCTTCCTCACCCTTCCACTGGCTTAAAAGAATAAGAAAAAGAAAGGCAAAGATCAGATCCAGTATGATTGCCAAAAAGACACTGGCCGATGTTTTATTCATGTGTCACCTCTGTTATCATCTTATGATTCTAACGATTCAAAAGAACTAATTTCCCCAAGTAATATTGATTCCCGGGATCGAAACACGCCCTTTAGAGGAAGTCAGAATCTTAATGATGGCGGCTGCTCCTGCCGCAATCGCCAAATAACCTAAAAGGGCACTTGTCGTCACCACTTTACCGTACATGCGGGAAAGCTGTTGATGACTTAGCTGGATCATGCTATCACCTCCTACTCTTTTATATGCACGCCATCGTCATTTTTCCCAAAAAAAAAGAAACTTTTTTTAGTTTCTTTGCCATTCTGTATGAAAAAAGCCATCCATATCTGTACGCTCATACGTATGCGCCCCAAAATAATCCCGCTGTGCCTGAATCAGATTCATGCCTATAGAACTGCTCAAACCGTCATAATACGTCAAGGCAGACAGATAGACAGGTGCATATACACCTTTCATGATCAATATTTGCAAAGCGTGACGCCACATTTTTTGATTCTGATCGATCATCTCAACGATGGCTTCATCTTCCAGCAAGGTTTTATCCTTTTGATAAACAGCAACGATCTTTTTCAAAAATGACGACTGGATGATACATCCCTTTTGCCATATATGAGCAATCTGTGAAAAATCAAGATGCCAGTTATTTGCATCAGAAGCCTTTTTCATCAATTCAAAGCCCTGATGATAGATCATGACCTTTGAAAGATAAAAACTGATCTTAAGCTCATCTATGAAATTATCCGCAATCTTTTCATCATTTTCATATGCATGATTTACCTTCTTTTTAGTGCTTATAAATCGTGCCTGGAGGGCAGCGATCAGACTGGGAACCGCCTCATTATATTCAATTGCACTTAAAGCGCTCCATGCCCCGGTTCCCTTATGATGGGCCACATCCCTGATCCTGTCAAGCACCACTCCTTCATCATCACTAAATCTTAAGATATCGATCGTAATGCTTATCAGATAACTGAAAAGCTCACCCTGATTCCATTTTTCAAATATTTCAGCTATTTGCATATTGTTAAAATGATTTTTCTTCAAAGCCATATATGTTTCCGAGATCAGCTGCATATCTGCATACTCGATCCCATTATGCACCATTTTCACAAAATGACCGCTGCCACCCTCACCGATATAACTGACACAAGGTTCACCATCATCTGTTTTAGCAGCAATCTTTTGCAACAGCTCTTCTACCTGTTCATAAGCTGCATAATTGCAGGATGGCATCAGACTTGGTCCTTTTAAGGCTCCTTCTTCACCACCGGATATGCCCATACCTATGAAATAAATTCCCTTTTGTGCACATTTTGCCATTCTTCTTTCACTATCACGATAAAAAGAATTACCGCCATCTATAACGATATCATCTTTTTCAACAAGCTCCATCAATTGATCTAAAACGCTGTCGACCGCATCAGCACTCACCATTAATAAAATTTTCCGTGGCTTTTCCAATGAATTGACAAATTCACCTAAATTTTCGAAGCCTTGAAAATTAGGATGCTCTTTAACAAAATGAACTGTTTTTTCAAACGTTTTATTGTAAAGGGATACCCGATACCCATGATTGCCGATATTTTGAGCAATGGCCTTCCCCATGACACCTAATCCGACAATTCCAATATTATTTAACATATAGTTACCTCTCTACTTATGATATTACTCTCTTATGAAAAAGATGCAAACAATATGCCTGAAATCTACATAAACTTCTTGACAAAAGTCAGAAATTCCTTAAAATTGTAGATACTGGAGAATTGGCCGAGCGGTTTAAGGCACCATCTTGGAAAGGTGGCGAAGTGAAAGCTTCCGTGGGTTCGAATCCCATGTTCTCCGCCAGTGTTTAAATAAAGCCTTATTTTTAAGGCTTTTTATTATGCATCTTCAGCTTTTGAGAAAAAGATCTAAATATATACAATCTATCTTTATCATTGATTTTTATATCCTTTTTTATATAATTTTAATAAAAGATATGAATATCAAAAAAAGGAGCTGAACGAATGAAAAAATTTATTCAATCTATTTTATTGCTAACTGTCTTTTTCTTAGTCGGGGCATGTTCATATACTGAATCACCCAGCCAAAAAAATCTGATATATGAAGAAACGATTTCTCCTAATGAAAAATATGTTTCCTCACAAGAAGATATCGTTTATTACACAATACAGATTTTTCAAGACAGCGATTATACAATTACGGTAAATAGCGAATCGAATTTTGCTCTTTTTAAACCGGCACAATATTCTATTGAATATGATCAACCTATTTCTAAGGAAAATATTGAAATTCAATGGACAACTTTGATGGGAAGCACAGAAGCCTCAGAAGATGATGAACTAACAACTGCCCATATATCCTTATCATCAAATGATGAAATTTTTAGTGAAAGATCCATTAATTTTATAAATGGAGCTTTAGAAACTATAATCGATGCCATAGACAGTAAAAAATAACTATGAAAGTTTGAACTTTCATAGTTATTTAGTTATCTTTCCGGATATGGCTGCGGACGATTTTCAGTAAATGGACGGATCACACCGCAAGCAATCATTTCTCCACTGTTTCCAGAAGGCTGCGTTTTAAAGTCATCCGGATCCTGATGAAGAACCATGACCCTTCCCATCACTTCTTCCAGCGTAAAGCGATCATTCAGCATACACATAAAAGCACTGCCGTTACGATTGATAAAAAGATTTCCTAAATCGCCTGCATGATATGGGTGCGAGCAATTATTCGGATTGTAATGTCCCTTAGCATCAGCCAAAGGATTTCTCGGATTTCCGGTACAGCTTTTTCCTTCATGGATATGAAAAGCTATGATCGGCTGATTACAGCGGATACGATTTGGCATAGGAAATCCTCGTACATTCATTCTGATCAAAACACCTTCATTTGTCTGATAAAGCATACATGCAGCTCTTAAACGGCGATACTCTCTTGTACCTTGAAGCATGCAGACAGCGTCTGCTTTTTTATTTATTTTCATCATGTCCTCCGCTTTAGGCTATGTTATCAAAAGAATGTCGTCTGGGCATTTGAAGATATATCCATCAAAATTGATATCAAGCTCCCACTAATCCTCCTGTTTTCCTAAAATTTTGTATAAAAGATCAGTGGGACTATACAATTAAGAGCAATACACAAAAAAAGCCTGATTTCTCAGACTATTTTATTAAAATGGTGACCTGTCAGGGAATCGAACCCTGGACCCACTGATTAAGAGTCAGTTGCTCTGCCAGCTGAGCTAACAAGTCATAGCGCTCAATTATAATACAATATGTTTGCAAACTTGTCAATACCATTTTTTAAGATTAATTATTAAAAAAGTGATAATTCATTATAAAAAGCTGATATGAGCGCTAAATAAAATAAGCCTGAGATTTTTTTATACCCGTCTAACAATATAATATAAGTCTCCACTAACCTTTCTGTTTTCAATATATATTATTTTAGCTTTTTTTTCAATTATTTAGCTCGCTTAATCAAAAGTGTCCTTTATGTTTATGATCGCATATTTTTTACTTGAAAGAGGCATTTCTTGATGAAATGCCTGCAAACACTAATTGTACGTCTTATTCCATCTTAAAAAAGTATCCTGGGATACACTTAACATTCTGGCACTTTCCCTAGATGTGATCATCTGACGCCGATAGAGCTCGCTGACTACATGAAAATCACTTGGCAGAGGAATCCTTGGTCGTCCAAACTTCACACCTCTGGCCTTTGCTGCCGCAATTCCTTCAGCCTGTCTTTGACGAATGGCTTCACGTTCTGTCTGTGCAACATAGCTTAAAATCTGAAGTACCAGATCGGCAACAAATTTTCCTGTAAGATCCTTGCCTACTCTTGTATCCAATAAAGGCATATCGATCACAACGATATCTGCATCGATCTGTTTCGTAATTACACGCCATTGCTCTATAATTTCATCATAATTTCTCCCTAAGCGGTCAATGCTCTTAATGATCAGCACATCCCCCTTTTTTAATTTGCGAATCAGCTGCTGATAGGCCGGCCTTTCAAAATCCTTACCGCTTTGTTTGTCCATAAAAACATTTTTTGATGGAATCTCATAAGCCTTTAAAGCATCTACCTGTCTGTCTTCATTTTGTTCTTTTGTCGAAACACGAATATAACCATAATATTTCATAAAAATTTCCTCCTAGCTATATTCTAACCAAAATTCGAAATCTAAACAAAAAAGGCGTATTTTACGCCTTTTCCAGTTCCCCATATAAATCATATTCATCCGCATCATCAATCTTTACATCAACAAATGTTCCCAGCTCCAAAGGCTTTGTGCTAGTAAAGACAACGATACCATCGACATCATCCGGTGCATGCATGCTTCCACGTCCGACATACTTATCCGACAGCCCATCCTTTCCTTCAACCAGCACCTCGATCGTCTTACCGATCATCAGCTGATTATTTTCATAAGATATATCACGCTGTAAATTCATCAAAATATCAAGACGCTTTTGTTTTTCCTCTTCACTTACTGTCTGTTCCATATCATAAGCCGCAGTATCTTCTTCGATCGAATAAGTAAAAGCTCCCATTTTATTCCAACGGATTTCTTTTACAAAATCACACATCTTATCAAAATCCTGCTGACTTTCTGTCGGAAAACCTACGATATAAGTAGTACGAAGCGTAGGTTCATCAAACGTATCACGAATCTTTTCAATCAATTTACGAACAGTATGTTCATCTCCCCGACGATTCATCAGCTTCAGCATCCTGGAATCACTGTGCTGCATCGGTATATCAAAATACGGTAATACCTTATCCAGTTTTTTCATTCCTTCAATCAATTCATCGCTGATTTCATCCGGATACATATATAAAATACGAATCCAATGAAAACCATCGATCGCATTCAGCTTTTCCAGCAGTTCCAGCAAAGCATAACGATGATAAAGATCGATTCCATATTTTGTCGTATCCTGGGCAATGACGACAAGCTCCTTCACGCCCCTGCCGGCAAGTTCTTTCGCCTCTTCAACAAGCTTATCCATCGCTACAGATACATTTTCACCACGAATCAGCGGAATTGCACAATAAGTGCAATGATTGGAACAGCCTTCAGCTATTTTCAGATACGCTGTCCATGGCTTTCCGGATGAAAGACGTTCACTCTTGCCATATACCTGTAAAGGAGCCTGCAGCTCTTCTTTCAGGATCTCATGCAGCCGAGGATATTCACGTATCGCTATAAAGCGGTCCACCTCCGGCATTTCCTTTTCCAGCTCCTCTTTGTAACGCTGAGCCAGACATCCGCATACGATCAGCTTCTGACAATTTTTCTTTTTATATTCAGCCATTTCCAGGATCGTATTGATCGCCTCTTCCTTGGCGCTTTGAATAAATCCACAGGTATTGACAATAATAACCTGCGCATCTGATGGCTTGGCCACAAACTCATGTCCGCCTTCCTTCAACATGCCCATGATTTTCTCACTGTCTACCAGATTTTTTGCACATCCTAATGATACAAATCCTATTTTCATCTGTCTTCCTCCTGAAAAAACTTATCTAATTCTTTCTGATATGTATGATAATGGCGGACGATGGGCTTGGCTACCTCATCATTTTCAATCATTGCCAGCCATTGCCAGCGATTTACAAACTTGATATCAATGGTTTCTCCTTCTTGACATTTCAAAACAGCCGGATTGATCTCTTTCACAAGAATAAAACTTTTATAGATACAACAGCCCTCGATCTTTGTCACAAAAAGCTCCAGTTCATCCTTCACACATCGTATGCCTGTTTCCTCTCTCAACTCACGGATCGCGCCTTCAACAGCCGTTTCATTCGCTAAGACGCTTCCACCGGTCACTTCCCATTTTTCTCCATAAGGTTTCTTTGGATCACGCTGTGTCACCAACAGTTTTCCCTTTGAAAATGTCCATACATGAATCACCAAATGATAACATCCCTCAGGCAGCTCTTTTCCTCTTTCATGTTTCTTTCCCAACAGATTTTCATTTTCATCATACAGATCCCATAATTCCATATACTACCTCCTCAAGAAAAATATCCTGAACGGATATCATTCATCAAGCTTTTCAATTTTGAACACATTGATCGTATCTACATCCGGGCAGCAAAAAACATCACTTTTTAATTTACCGCCATACCGCAAGATATCGATCATCGGAAAAAGAACGTGCATTGCCAGCGGACATAGCTTCCCCCGATCCTGATCATAATCAAAGACATCACCTACTTGATGAGCGCGATGACACGGACAGTTTCCTTTTTGATCTACGACAGTAATACGAATTTTCATAGACGTCCGTCCCTGATAAATTCCTCAATGCTGATACCTAAGAACTTTTCTTTTTTATCCAAATTCTCTTTGATCATCTCACTGACGACATTCATCGCTTTAAAAGTAGCATCATGAAGGCTGACATCATGTAATACATCACTGATCAACACAGCAGAAAAGATATCCCCTGTTCCCGGAAAACGGGCATCGATCAGCTGAAAATCAATCGTAAAGAAATCATCCCTTAAATGATCATACCCGATGACACAGTCATGACCATTAAGTCTGGCACTTGTGATCACGACAGATTTGGCACCTAACTGCCGGCATTCATCAATTAATTTATTGGCTGTCTTTATCGTCATATCTTTCTCAAAAAAATGATCGCACAAAAAACAAGCCTCTGTGAAATTCGGAATCAGAATATCCGCACAGGCACTCAGCTCTCTCATGATCTTGACATTTTCATTGTTCATACCATTATAAAGCTTTCCTTCATCAGCCATGATCGGATCAACGATCACCAGAAGATCTTCTTTCTTTTGATTCTGGATCAGCCTTTTAACAAGTCTTACCTGCTGCGGATTCACCATAAACCCTGTCGATATGCAGTCAAAAGTAAATCCAAGCTCCTTCCATACATCAATTGTCTTATCCATATAATCGCTTGTATCTAAAATCTCAAATTTTCCGAAATCAAGCGTATTTGATACTAAAGCCGTAGGCAGACAGGTAACGGAGATTCCTTTTGCGGAAAGAATCGGTATCATAGCCGCCAAAGCAATCTTCCCTGCTCCCGGCATATCATTCACACAACAGATTTTTTTATTCATGACGCATCCCCTCCAGCTACTATTATAATTTCAAATTCAAAAAAAGCAAACCATGAATCCATTATTCTCTAAAATCGACTCAGCTGCGGAACCAGTAACAGCAAATCGTTGCCGCCATTGCCACATTCAGGCTTTCAAAGCGATTCATTTCAATATAGATACACGCATCTGCCATCGCTAACAGCTCTTCTCGTACACCTCGTCCTTCATTACCGAAGATCAAAACCATTTTCTCTTCATTTTTAAATTCACTTAAACCTTTCGCATTCTTCAGTGCGGTCGCATAGATCTTATATCCGTCACTTCTTAAAGAAGCAACCACATCCATTATATCACCACGACATACATTCATATGAAAGAGTGCTCCCTGTGTGGAACGCACCGTCTTATCATTATAAAGATCGGCACTTGCCTGTGACACGATAAAAGAATCAAAGCCGAAAGCATAGGCGCTGCGAATCATCGTCCCCAGATTTCCCGGATCCTGAACATCATCACATAAGATGATCTTATTGCCTAACGGACGATCTGTTTTCGAAATCCTGCAAACACCCATCCATTTAGGAAGGGACTGGCTCATCTTTAGCTTTTTCATCACCTCTTCGCTCACATAAAAAAGAGGTCCTTCAAAATTTAAATGATCAGATTCATTTTCCAATAAGATCAAAGCTTCTAAAAGTCCGCTGTCTTTCGCTTCCATGATCAGATGTTCATTTTCGATCAGAAAGCAATGTTCCTTATCACGATATTTTTTATCATGAAGCTTGCACCAGCTTTTAACACGTGCATTTTGCAGTGAACGAATGACTTCCATGATATTCCCTCCTAAATATGATTGGTATCTAAATATATATGCTCACACATCCATACCAAAAAACAGCTTTACACAATACATTACCAATATGGAAACATCGCAAAAAATAATCTCATCATGATAAAAAGCTTCATTGAAAAGCCTTTTTCATGGTTATTATTATAACGCTTTTATGGATAAAAGAAACTTATTTTTTCACAAGAGCCGCCATGAAAAAACCATCACTTTCATATTCATATGGAAAGATCGTCTGCATTTTTTCACAGCTGAAATCGTCATGCTTCTTTAAGAAGCTTTCAATTTGTTTCTCATTTTCCTTTTTATTCAATGTACAGGTACTATATACCAGTCTTCCGCCTTTTTTCAAAAGAGGACTGACACTTTCTAAAAGTGTTTGCTGGAGCGGTATGATTTCATCCATATCACTGCTTTGCATATGTACCTTGATATCATTTTTCCGTTTTAAGACCCCATATCCGCTGCAAGGCGCATCCAATAATATGCGATCAAAAGATTCATGGTCAAAAACCTCCTGGGCTTTCGTACCGTCACTGACCATCGGATGCACACAGCTGATATGCAGTCTTTTTAAAGAATTTTCAATCAGTTCAACACGGTGCTTATGGATGTCACAGGCAATGATTTCTCCCTCATCATGCATCAGCTGTGCTATATGTGTGCTTTTTGTTCCGGGGGCCGCACATACATCCAGGATTCTTTCATGGGGCTCAGGATTTAAATAATAGGCAACGCACTGACTGGCTTCATCTTGAATCGTGATCTTTCCTTCTTCATATTCCTTTGTCTGGGCAAGTGCTTCCCCGTCATAGATCAGCCCATCCGGACTTAATCTGCCTGATGTGAAATGCCCATTGTCCTTCATCAATGTTTTTCTATCCGTGATTAGCGTATTGACACGGCAGGCCTGTAAAGGCACCTTCTGATCATTCTCACAAATTTTCCGGGCAATCTCAAGTCCATACTGATGCTCCCACATCTTAACCAGCCATAACGGATGTGAGGTCATGATCGAAAGCTTTTCTAAAGAGGATCCGTCGACGCTTCTGCGCTCTTCTCTTAAAAAGCGTCTTAAAAGGGCATTGATGAGCCTTTTGTATCTTCCGTTATATTTTTTAGAAGCGATATCTACCGCTTCACTGACAACGGCATAATCCGGAAGCTTATCTAAAAAGACAAGCTGATAGATGCTCATATCCATTAAAACAGCCATATCATCAGGAAGCTTCTTTGAAACAAAATGCTCCCATAAATAACGTACATAAAGATAATTCTGCATCGTTCCATAAACAATTGATACGATCAAAGAACGATCCAAACCTGAATAATCATTCATTCCATGTCGTAAGGCCAGATTCGAATACTTTTTTTTCAAAATGATCTCACATAACAGATCAAAAGCTTTTTCTCTTGCGTTCATAGTCCTCCTAATCATCCAAAGTTAAAGGATTCATGTCAATATGCAGCTTGACCCTGCTTTTTGAAGTGCGATGATGCTGATAAACATCATAGATTTCCTTCTGAAGAAGCTCTAATGATTTACTTTTGACACAGATACGATAACGTTTTTCATCCTGGATCTTTAAAAGCTCACTGACACCTAAGACCTTAAAATCTTTTTCTTTTAAAAGCATCATGACATGATTGGCCTCATCCAAGGCCATTTCTTCATTTTTACTGATAAAAGTCAAGGCACATAAATATGTATAAGGCGGATATCCCGCTAAATGACGATACTGCATCTCATGTCTGAAAAAAGAATCATAATCCTGTTTTAAGGCACACTGGATCGCATAATGCTTCTTATCATACACCTGAATCAATACTTTGCCATCGGTATGCCCTCTGCCACTTCGGCCGCCGGCCTGTGTCAATAAATCAAATGTCAGCTCAGCACTGCGGTAATCACTGCGTGCCAGCATCGCATCTCCTTGAAGGATTCCCACTAAGGTTACATTTTCAAAATCGAGGCCTTTGGATATCATCTGTGTACCTAAAAGAATATCCGCCTCATGATCTTCAAAAGCCTTTAATAATTTTTCATGGGCGTCTTTACGTGTCGTCGTATCCGCATCCATCCGTATCAAACGGGCATTTGGAAAAAGCCGGGCAACCTTTTCCTCCAGCATCTGTGTTCCAAAGCCGCTGCCGCTAAGCTTGCCTTGACACTGCGGACATGCATAGATACGCTTCAATACCGTCCCGCACAGATGACAGTTCAAGGTGTTTTTTTCTTTGTGAAGCACTAACGGCTTATCACAATGAGGACACATCAACACCTTGCCACATTGACTGCAGCGCAATATTGGCTGATAGCCCCGGCGGTTCAAAAGCAGGATGATCTGATGATGACGATCCAATGCTTTTCTCATTTCCTGTATCATTTCATCACTGAGGATGTAAGATTGTTTTTGGCGGATCACTTCATTCATGTCGATAAGCTTTATCTCCGGTAAGCTTTGATTGACGCGATGCTTGATTTCCACAAGCTCATAAACTCCCTTCAAAGCCCGTGCCATCGTATCTAAAGAAGGTGTCGCACTGGCCAATACCACTCTTGCATGATGCGTCTGTGCACGATGCAAAGCTACATCACGGGCATGATAGCGACAGTTTTGATCCTGCTTATAGCTAAGATCATGCTCCTCATCCAAAATGATCAGTCCGAGATTGGAAAAAGGCATGAAAACAGCACTGCGGGTACCGACAACGATGCGCTTATCTTGGCTTCGCACGCTCTGATACTGCTCATATTTCTGTTGAGCGCTTAAACCGCTATGGTAGATGGCCACATCATTACCGAAACGTTCTTGGACCCTTTTCACCATCATCGGTGTCAAAGAGATCTCCGGAACGAGGATCAAGACCTCTCTTCCCTGCTTCAGCACTTCTTCAGCGGCATGGAGATAGACCTCCGTCTTGCCGCTCCCTGTCACTCCCTTTAAAGCAATCACATCTTTTGGAGAATGCAGGATACGCTCTACGGCATGTTTTTGTTCCTCATTTAAGACAAAGCTGCATGGTTTCTTTTCAATTATCTTTTCACTTGTCCGGCTTTCTTTTTCAAATATCTCAACACAGCCTAGTTCCTCCAGCTTTCTGGAAAGTGACTGCTTCAGCCATTCACTGCGTTTCATCTCTTTTTTTTCTGCCAACAATTCATAAAGCATCCTTTGTTTTGCAGTTTTAGTATGATTTGCCAGCGGACGGACCCATTTTTCCATCTTGATCCTGCTGTCATTGCTTTTAGGCTTCAATGCCGGCGGAACCATGGCCTGCAAAGCACTGATTACCGTAGAAATGCTTGTCCGACTGATCCATTTTGCCAGATCGATCATTTCCTTATTTAAGATCGGCTTTTCATCAAGTACATTTAAAACAGGCTTTATTTCATAAGGAAAAGCTCTTGAAACATTCCATTCGATACCATCGACAAAGGCCACACATTCACGATGATTAAAATTAACAAGTACTCTTTTTCCTATTTCTACCGGTTCATTTTTAAACTGATATATATAGGTCTGGTCCAAAGCACTTGTATTATTCTCAATATAACAATAAACAAGATTCATGAAATTCACCATATACATCATACCATAAATTCAGTATAATATAAGCGTAAAATCAAAAAAAGAGGTACGTCATGAAAAAGAAACAGCGCTTTATTATTACCGAAATCTACCAGAATGATATGCATGCCGTCGATAAGGTACTTGTCGATACCCTTACCCATGTTCAGTATCTGCTTCATCAGGAAGGAAGCGGCTGCAGCTGTACACCTTTAATTGATGAAAACGGTAAGCCGCTGTTGTCACACCAGAGTACACCTCATCCGGATTCGATCCGTAAAAAACCGATCGTCATCGAAGAAAAAGACCGCATCTGTGAGCGCAAAGAAGATGAGGAAATTGAAACGATGCAACCCGTAAAGATTAAAAAAGGCAGGAGAAAAAATGTCAAATAGAATTAAAATGATCGTATGTGATTTAGATGGCACCTTATTAAATGATCATAAAATCATTTCTCAAAACACCCTTGAAAAAATGATCGCCTATCAGCAGCAGGGCTATCTGCTCACTTTAGCAAGCGGCCGTTATTATCGCGAGGTCGAACGCTTTGCGAAAGAGCTGAAGCTGGATGAATATCATGGCTATGCCGTATGCGGCAATGGCTTTGAAATCGTCGATGTTGCCAATCAAACAGCCTTTCACTTCAGCACGATCCCTTGTGAGATCGCACGTGAATGTGTCATCTTGGCTAAAAAGTGCCACCTGATACAGTATATCAAGATCAATGGTACCTACCATCTTTCTATGGGCAAACATTTTATGAAAATCATCCAGCAAGGCTGTCACCAGTTAAACAAAAAAGGTGTCCGGCAGCTAACCTATGCCGCTCATTTACTTGATGAAACCATCTTTGAAAAAGATTTATCCAAGCTGATTCAGGAAGGAATCGTTAAGATATGTGTGATCGGAACACCTTCAAGACAGAAAAGATGGATCGGAATGCTGGAAGAAAGATATCCCGATACCTTTAGCTATTACCCCGTCAACAGCGTTTCATTGGAAATTACCCATAAAAGCGTTTCTAAGAAACATGCCGTAGAAGTGATCGCAAATAAAAACGGTTTTAGTTTAAATGAAGTAATCGCCTTCGGTGATTCAGGAAATGATGAACCTCTCCTTTTAAATGCAGGTATCGGCATCACAATGAAAAACGGTACAAAACGTGCTTTGAAAAAAGCCAAGATCATTTCTGAATATACCAATCATGAAGATGGTGTGATCCGTGAATGTGAAAAATATCTTGAGTAATAAATTGTCATAATTTCGGCACTTGAAAAGTGCCTTTTTAATATTTCCTTAAACTTTATTTAAAAGACTGATGTAATCTGGCAAATTTTTTAAACCATGAAAATGAATAGACAAATAAGCAGGACAAGAGAAACGAGAACAAGATGACTGATAAAGAAAAGATCAATGAATTTCCAACCAGCAGATCAACCTGATGGATCATTTTCGCAAATCCCCGAAGCAGCAGGATGACTGCCGGATGGATCAGATAAATAAGCGTAGCTATTGTACGTATTTTTTTCATGGATGGAATAGAAAGTCCTTTTAAGTAATCAAATAGATAAACCATCAGCGGCAATAAAAAGAGATACATGCTGTCATGACGCTGCAAATGAAAATGACGCAGGATGAAGGCTTCTATCGACATGACAAAAAGCCACAGAATCACAGGATAGAGCCTTTTCTTTGATTCTTTTCTTTGAGAAAGACATATGCCCATAAAAAGAAAAACAGGTGCCATGAACATTCGGGTATAAGAAAAGAATTGAAAATATCTCTCATAAAAATCAGCCACAATTGGTATATGGACACTTACGCCATAATAACTATCACCAAAAAGTCCCAATAAATACAATAAGATACAAATGATGAACAACCCTTTCCGGTTGATCTTTTTAAAAAGAAAAGCTATGACCACACAACCGACTATACAGGCAGGAAAATACCAGAGATGATAGAAGACACCTTCAAAAAACAACATTCGTATAAGCTCCCATATGCTTCCATCCCAAAGCCCGGCAACCAGTGCGATTGGCAGATAACATAAAGAAATGAAGCCATATATCAGCATATTTTTCTTTAAGAAGCTGATCAGTCCTTTTTTATTCTCCTTTAAAAGTGCAGATGCACATACAAAATGACCGCTCACCATGAAAAAGAATGGTACTGCTGTTCTTGCCAGCACCCTTGTTAAAAAGAAATCTGCCGCAGTATCGTAGGTACTGAGCGGTGACGTATGGATCATGATGACCATCATTGCCGCAGCAAGACGGAAAATATCTAAGCCTCCATATCTTTTTATCTGTTTGCCTTCCATAGACACCTCCAAATAAAAATACTGTTTCGATATTTAAATAATATCAAAACAGCATCTTTCATTTATGGATAACTTCTATAGAAATTCTTTCAAAATACTTACAACGGAAGTATGACGGTAAAACAGATTTTCTCATCCTTGCTCTCCGCCTGTATGCGACCATGATGCAGCTCAACGATCTCTTTGGCGATTGCCAGTCCTAATCCGGCATTGCCATTTGAGGTTGAACGGGCAGCATCCAAACGAAAAAACTGTTCAAAGATACGCTCCAGCTTATCCTGAGGAATCGTCTTGGCAGCATTTTCAAAGCGTATTTCCACATTTTCTTCCTTTTTTATCAATTGGATGGCAATGACACTTTTTTCATAACTATAATAAATGGCATTACGGATCAGATTATCAAATACTCGCTCCATTTTATCAGGATCACAGAGAATCTCAACATTTTCTTCGATATCCTTCTGCCAGCTTAGTCCTTTCTCTAAAAGCAAGGGATCAAATTCACTGGTAATCTGTTCAAGCATATAACTTATGTTGATACGACGTGTTTCCAATACAAGGGATGATAAACTGAATCGGGTGATATCAAAAAACTCATTGATCAATTCCTCTAATCGCAGCGCCTTATCTAAAGCGATTTGCGTAAATCTCGCTCTCGTTGCGACAGAAAGATCAGGCTCATCATGCAGAAGCGTCAAATAACCGATCACACTTGTTAAGGGTGTTTTCAGATCATGTGCAAGATATACGATCAAATCATTTTTCCGTTTTTCTGCTTCCTTGGCCAAAAGATCATTTTTCAAGGCAGTTTCTCTGACCAGATTCAACTCATCCTGAATATTTTTCAGCTCTGCCGGTAAAACGATTTCCTCAGCATCCGGCCGGGCAAGTTTTTCACTTGCTTTCACGATCTCATCTAAATAAGAAAGAGGCTTGGAAATAAAGCGATATGTGATCCAAAGCCATCCGGCTAAAATGAGGCCTCCGCCAAAAAGAAGAATATAATCTTTTATAAAAGAAAGCAATTGATACAACGGATCGCTTTCATACCATGTAAAGCGAGAACAATATCGCCACGCTGCGACCAAGAAGACGATGACCCCTATTGAAAATGCCAGCATGGTAACGACATATTGTGAAAGCAATTACCTTGAAAGGCGTGAGCGATGCTTGGCCTTATGATTTTGAATATTCTTATTCCATAAATTCATACTTTTACACTAATCTTTCTAAATTAATATTTATTCCTTATTCTCTCTATTACTCTATTTTCACACTATTTCTGTTTTTTTCTACGAAATAAGGTCATTTTAAGGTCATGGAATCATATCGAGTTCAATATTTTTATATCTAGTTAAGCAATAAAATTATTATCTAATAATTGCCTGTTATTTCCAAAATATTACCATCAGGATCAATAACATTAAAGTAGTAATAAGGCATATGTACGTTCACATACATTATTTCTGAAACTTTTCCAATTCCTAATGACTTTATTCTTTGATACTCACTTTTCAAATCTTCTACTTCAAAATTGAAGATTACAATATTATTCTTTTTATACTTACCTTCTTTAAAGAAATCATCAATATAAGCTTGATTAAAATGAATATCATTCGACTCCTTTATAAGTTTCTCATCATATTTCTTATTGTAAAGTGCTAACTGATTTCCACAATCAAATGCTACCCATCTGTCATCATTACAATATAAAGGTTCTTTTTGTAAAAGTAGTTTATAAAAATTTAAAGATTTTTCCATATCTTCAACACATATATAAGTAGTTCCTAATCTCATCAATATCCCTCCAATTTAAGTTTATTAAATCATATACATTAAAGTATTTTATTGTTTCTCATTTTCCTAATCAGCCTCAATGGTATAACCCACCCCCCAGACTGTCTTTACATACTTTGGCTTACGGGGAATTTCATGCATCTTTTCTCGTAATCTGGCAATATGTGTCATGATCGTATTGCCGCTTTCAAAATACTTTTCACCCCATACCTTTTCAAATAGTTCCTCTGAAGGCACTACTTTTCCCTGATGCTCGCAAAGATACCATAAAATATCAAATTCAAGCGGTGTCAGCAGCAGCTCTTCACCATTGAGCACACACTTATGGCTCTTCTTAGAAATCAATAATCCGCGGATGCTGATTTCCTCGTTTTTTTCTAAAGAAGAACCGTTATATCTTGTATAACGTCTTAATTGAGTCTTCACCCTGGCAACTAACTCCAACGGATTGAAAGGCTTGGTAACATAATCATCAGCCCCCATCGTCAAACCGTAGATCTTATCACGGTCTTCAACTTTAGCCGTCAGCATGATAATCGGAAAAAGATGCTTTTCACGGATCTTCTTACATAGCTCAAAACCTTCCATATCCGGCAGCATGACATCCAAGATCGCCAATGTGATCTTATCATCTTCGATACACTTTAAGGCATCATGAGCATTTTCTGCACGCTCGACCTCATAGCCGTCATTTTTCAGATAAACCTCAACCAGTTCTCCAATTGCCGACTCATCATCTACAATCAGGATCTTATCTGCCATTTCTTTACTCCGTAAGTGCTCCCATGATCATATCATAGGTTACGACCATTTGGTCCTGTCCGCCCTCATACTGGAAAGAAAGCGTATATTGTGCATTTTCTCTTACGTTTAACGTAAAATAGAAGGAATTGCTGCCCTCTCTCAATTGAATAGGACCGATATTCAAAGATGCGCCATCACTTAAATAGATTTCACCTGTCGTTTTAGAATCACAAGTGATATCTAAACGAATCTGTCCGTCTTCATTTGAAGCCCGGATCGCCGTTATCGTCACATTTTCACCCTCCATCGATTCATCGATCACATTTACAGGTGTATCCGACGTATCCTGCACTTGATCATCCTTTTGCGGGACATCATCCTCATCCGGCAGTGGTGCAGACGGCTCATCATTTTCCTGTGGCTGCTCATTTTCAGGCAGCTTTTCATTCACTACCGTATCATTATTATTCTTGAAAAAATATGTCTTAACGATAAAATAGCTGCCGCCAAGAAATACCACAACAAGCAAAGCAATCAGCACGAGCAAAATCTTATTCAACATGTTGTTCTCTTTTTCTTCCTTTAGCTTTTTCTGTTTCTCAACCCTTGAAACAACCGTCTTTTCTTCTTTTCCAACATTTATGACCTGTGTCCTTTCGACATCATCCTGCTTTTCTTTAGAAACATTTGTTTCTTCATCAAAAAGCTCATCCATCACATTTTTTAAGTCTTCGTGATAATCATGATATTTCGTTCCGCAATAAGGACAATAATTCATATCATCATCAAAAACCTTCTTACAGTTTTCACACGTTCTCATCATCTACCTCCGTTTCTTTCATTGTACCATATCTGAGAGCTTTGTCATCAGTTTCATCGTCCCATTCTTTAAGATCTCAATATTTTTTTCATCCATCACAAGATCTTTAGGCGTATGAATACGAGAGATATAATAACCAATATATTTATTTTTATGAAAGGCCGCCACTCCTGCAGAACACTTAAAATTAAGCTGATCCGAAGGATACAAGGTATTAGAGGCCTTCGTCACGATGATTTCTTTATTTTCACACTTAAAGGCTTCTTGAAAGAAAGAGGCGTACGCTTGTGCTTTCTTATTTAAGATGAACATGAGATGATCACCATCCGAAACACAGTCAAAATTAATCAATAATTTATCTTCAAGTGTTTTTTTATGCTTTTTCACAAATGCCATCGACCCAAACAACCCGATTTCTTCATGATCAAAAAAGACAAAAGCAACCTGTTCCCGCATCTTTTCATCTAACTCACCCATGATTTCCAAAAGGGTAATCACCCCGGAAGTATTATCATTGACAGTATGCTTATTGGGTTTACCGGCAAACATCATATAGATCAAAGCAATACATAAGATCAGGCTTCCCAAAGAAACGATCAAAGCATCATGAGTCAGTGAATATAAGATGAACGACAAAACAAACTCTAAAAGAAATATAACGGCCAGCAAAATAAGATTAAACAATAAATATACCGGTATATTTTTAGGTGTCAAAAAATTAGGAAACGGCAACTGGGCACAGGTATCATAATGAGCCCCCAGGATCACCTTTGCCTTATCGACATCTCCTGCCACAAGATTACGGCTTTTAAAATAACCGCCCTCTTCAACGATCATCTCAAAACCAAGCTCTTTGACCCTTTGACTTAAATAATCAATAAACGCATCTTTCTGTCTTCTTGTTTTTCGTATCTGATATTCTTGTAAGATCTCTCTTGAACATTCTCTCATCATAAGCTCCTCCATATAAAAAAGCAGGACTTCCCCTGCTAATTCTGATTTCTTTTGATTATAAGGCCGATCACTTCTGCTGCCAGCTCCGGATCATCATTGCAGACGACATATTTGTAATTTCCTACCAGCTTTAATTCCTGACTCGCCTTTGCCAGTCGCTGCTGGATAATTTCCTCAGGCTCGCTTCTGCGTCCACGGATACGCTTTTCAAGTTCTTCCATAGATGGCGGAATTATAAAAATACTGATCGCATCCGGACATTTCTCCTTAACGATTGTAGCTCCCTGAACCTCTATTTCAAGAACCACGTTCTTGCCTTCCTCACGCAGCTTTTCTACCTGTTTGATGCTGGTTCCATAGTAATTGCCGACAAACTCAGCCCACTCCAGAAATTCCCCTTCTTTGATCTTTTGTTCAAACTCTTCACGTGAAATAAAAATATAATCGATACCATCCCTTTCACCTTCACGAGGAGCACGGGTGGTCATAGAAATAGAATAGGTCAGATTCAATGAAGGATCTTTCATATAGTATTCTCTTACCGTACCTTTTCCAACACCGCTCGGTCCGCTGACAATAATAAGTAATCCTTTTTTCATAATACCCCCACTAATATGGTTCAATTATAGTAACAATCAAGCGGAAAGTCAATTATGTTTTGCCCTTTTGTGATATAATATCATGGAAATGGAGGTATTATGGCACTCGATGGATTATTGCTGCATAAGCTGCAGAAAAGCTTGTCAGAGATGACACCTATGAAGATCAATAAATGTTCACAAGTCAGTGAACATGAAATGCTCTTTTATATCAGAAGCCATGCGAAAAACTATAAACTGATGATCTCAACACATTCACAGTACAATCGCATCAATCTGACCAATGAAAATTATCAAAGTCCGGCAGTTGCCGGCAATTTCGGCATGATCTTAAGAAAATATATTGACGGAGGCATGATCGTATCGATCAAACAGCTTGGATTAGACCGTATCCTGGATTTTGAAATCGTTGCTTATGACGATCTCAGCGATCAGCATACCTATCACCTGTATGTTGAATTAATGGGCAAATATGCCAATCTTGTATTGGTCGAAAACAATAGGATCATTGACGCCCTTAAGCGGATTCCCCCTTTTGAAAACAACATTCGGCCGATCTTTCCGGGCATGGAATTCACACTGCCTGCACAGTTTAATAAAAAAGATCCTTTTGTAGAAGAAGATTTTGACAGTGAAGAATCGCTCTCGAAACAGTTTCACGGTTTTTCACCGCTGCTTTCCAGAGAATTTATGTACCGGATCCACAATCATGAATCCTTTCGGGAAATCATGAATGAATTGGAACAAAGTCAGTCACTCTATGTCTATGAAAAAGAAAATCAATTTCATTGTATTGAATTAAAACATCTTCATTCTTCGTACAGCGTTTATCCTTTGATGCGTGGATTCGATGTCGTCTATTACCACGCACAGGAAAAAGAAAGGATCCGTGAACAAAGCGGTGATCTTTATAAGGTAGTAAAAAAAGAATTGCATAAGAATGAATCAAAGTTGAAAAAGCTCCAAGATACTCTGGCTTCTGCTAACGACTGTGAACATTATCGCATATACGGTGATCTTCTTTATGCCTATGCTTACCAGTATCCGCAGAAAATGGAAGCCGTTGATCTGGAAGATTTTGAAACCGGACAAATGATCCATATTCCATTAGATGTGAAATATGATATCAAATACAACGCCAAAAAATATTATCAAAAATACAAAAAAAGCAAGACCGCACAAGTAGAAGTAGCCAAGCAGATCGATCTTTGCGAAAAAGAAATCGAATATTTTACCCTGCTTCAATCGCAGCTTGAATACGCATCGTTTGATGATGCCAAAGAAATACGCAGTGAATTAGAAAAAAACGGTTATCTTCGTGTTCAGAAAAATGTCCGCAAGACCAAAAAGAATGCTCTTCCTCACTTTATTACATTAAATTTTAAAGGAAGCAACATCTATATTGGAAAAAACAACCTGCAAAATGATTATCTGACCTTTCACTTTGCGAAAAAAGAAGACTGGTGGTTCCATACGCTTGATTACCATGGCGCTCATGTCATCGTACAATGTGACGATCTGTCAGAAGAGATCATCCGCACCTGTGCCCTGCTTGCCAGCTATTACTCACAGGGCAAGGATTCCAGCAGCGTTCCTGTCGCTTATACAAAGATCAAAAACTTGAAAAAAGCGAAAGGAAAAGCCATCGGGCAGGCGCTGATGAACAGCTATAAGACGATTTATATCGACCCCGATGAAAAAAAGGTCATTGAATTATTGGATACGTATAAGAAATAAATTCGATACCGATCGTTAAAACAGAATTATCCAAACAGGTTTAAATTAAAAGAAGTATTTAGCTGTGAATACTTCTTTTCTTTTATATTCATGATTTTTTTATCTTATATATCCACATAAGATGATTCTGTAAGAGCGATATCACTGGTTTTTCAGGTAAAAAACTCCTGCACAATAAGAAAGCTGTTCAAATTCTATCTGGGGGAAAGTAATTTTCACTTCATCAAAAATAAAGTATATCTCATCATCATCCCACTTATTCCCCATCTGTATCTTACAATCTTCCATATCCTTACGCGTTGTAAAAGCAACATCTCCAATATAGATACATCCATCATCTTTCAATAAACTCAATAACAGATGAAGAAGATCAATTTTTTGTACATCCGTAAGGTGATGCAATGAGTAGGTTGCAATTATTGAATCATATTTATTTTGTGTCAGTTCATCTGCCAATCCCACTGAAAAATCTCCTTGAAATAAATGAGCCTTAGGCATTTTTTCATAAGCGAGTTCTATCATTCTATCTGAAAAATCTTGTCCATAGATCTCACATCCATTCTCATAAAGTTTGGATGTAAGTGTTCCGGTCCCAAAACCAATATCCAACACAACTTTTCCAAAGTGAGATAATACACCGGCATATATCTTATTTAATACATCTCTGTATCCTGCAAACGGATAGACACCCTCTTCATCAGATAATCCGACACTCTTATCATAATCATCTGCCCATAAATCAAATCCTACATTATTCAACATATCCTTCTCCAGAAAAGACTTACCGTGTTTTATAAAGATGGTTTATTTGCTGTTGGATATCTCCTTTAAATACATAGCTGCCGGCAACTAAGACATCAGCTCCGGCTTCTATTGCGAAAGAAGCTGTGATATCATTGATGCCGCCATCAATTTCGATCAGACAGGATAAAGAGGACTCATCGATTCTTTTACGCAAGGCCTTGACCTTATCCAATGAGCTTTCCATAAATTTTTGACCGCCAAAGCCCGGTTCGACGGACATGACAAGAATAAGATCGCATTGATCAAGAAAATCAAAGAGGACGCTCACATCAGTTTTAGGTTTGATGACAAGTCCTGCTTTGATGCCATATGAATGGATCTTTGCCAATATTTTCTTAATTTCCTCATGACTTGCACAAGCTTCGTAATGAAAAGTAATCAGATCAGCCCCGGCATTCACAAAAGCTTCAATGAACATATCAGGATCATCGACCATTAAATGAACATCCAAGATCATATTTGGACAGGCTTTTCGGAAACCTTTTAAAATATCCGGGCCAAAAGTAAGATTCGGTACAAAATGTCCGTCCATGACATCAAAATGAAGATAATGGGCTGAGCTTTGATTTAAATCTGCACATTGTTTTTCAAAGATCGAATAGTCCAGTGAAAGTACACTCGGAGCAATTTCTATTTTTCTCATCAGTAACTCCTTTTTCCTTGCTTGATCAGCATAGCTACATCTTTATAGTTTTGATAACGGATAGAAGAAATTCTTCCCTCCTGAACAGCTTTTTTTACGGCACAATCCGGTTCATCGAGATGTACGCAGTTTCTAAAACGACACTCTTCGTCAATTTGAAAATCTAAGATCTTATCTTTCAGTTCTAAAAGATCCACTCGTGAAAAATCAAGCGAAGAGAATCCCGGCGTATCAGCGACCCAGCCGCTGCCTATCGCATATAATTCACAATGACGGGTCGTATGCTTGCCACGTCCCAATGCCTTGCTGGTTTTTTGTGTCTGAAGCTGAAATTCAGGATTGATACGATTCAGCAGCGAGCTTTTACCGGCCCCGCTTTGTCCTGTTAATACGGTAATCTTGTTTTCAAAACATTCGATGATCTCTGTTTCATCAAAATCTTTGCCTGTCGTATAAACACGATAACCGCTTTTACGATAATCTTCGATATACGAATAAATTTTATCCTCATCCTTGACAAGATCCATCTTCGTAACACATAACACCGGTTCGATATCGGCAAGTGAGATCAGAAAGATCAGCCGGTCGACAAGCGTTGTCGAAAAATCAGGCTCAAAGCTGGACATAACGATCAATGCCTGATCGACGTTGGCAATTGCCGGGCGTGCCAGATAGTTTTTTCTATCAAGTATCTTTTGGATACCGTATTGCGATTCAAAGGCTTCTACCATGACATGATCGCCTACTAACGGCTTCTTATCAAGACGTACCTTTCCCATGGCGACACAGGGATGGATCTCGCCATTGTCAAAAAGCACCTCATATTGATTTGATATATTTTTTATGATCGTTCCTTTATTCATAATATGACAGTATAATTACTTTTCCTTCACTTTGTATATAATAAGTTCCCTGTTCCTGACTCTGCGTAATCACCACGCCCCTTTCGATTTCAAGCAATTCTTCTTCGCTCATGCCTTCCGTGGAAATTACTTCCAGCTCAACGACAGCACCAAGATCTGTCAAGGTTTTCTGAGCTTCTTCGATCGGCTGTCCAATCAGATTCATCATGACAAATTCTTTTTCACCTGCCACAGTAAAGCGAATACGATATTTCTTATCATCAGGATCAATGGCTGTTCCAGCTTCCAGATCCTGTGACAAAATCGTATTGGTCGGCTGATCTGAATTTACCTTGCTGACGATTACTTCGATATTCATTCCTTCAAGATACGGCTGAATATCATTGATATTTTTTCCGACATAATTTTCAATGATGAATGCCGGTCCTTTCGACACAGTAAGCTTGATCTCTGTACCGATTTCCTGCTCACTGCTGATAGCAGGACTAGTACGGATGATCATATCTTCGGCATAGTCCGATGAATTTTCATAAGTGATATCCTCATTGACGACAAAGCCCAACTCTGTCAGCATCTGTGTGGCTTCTTCCACTGTTTTATTTGAAACATCCGGAATGATTTCCGTTTTCGGCTTTGTCAAGTAATCAAAGACACCGCTAAAATACATGATCATCACACTTACGGCAATGACGATGAACACGATCAGCGAACCGATCAGCCATTTATGATCTTTCTTTGGTTCTTCTTCATCCTTGATGACATTTTTATCAAAGCGGTCGATGACGACCGTTGTCGTAGCCTTATCCTTTGGCGGCTGAAAGACGATTTTTTCATCATGAAGATGATCCTCATCCAGACAGGTTTCGACATCATGCAGCATTTCCTCTACGTTTTGATAGCGATATGCTTTATTTTTAGCGGTTGCTTTGATAATGATATTTTCAATTGATTGAGGCAATGACGGATTAAATTCGCGAATGCTCGGTATTTCCTCGCTTAAATGCTTCATGGCGATCTGTACGGGATTATCTCCGGTAAACGGCACGCTGCCTGAAAGGAGTTCATAGAAAACGATCCCCAGCGAATAGATATCACACTGGTTGGTCGCAGCTTCACCACGCGTCGTTTCAGGTGCCAGATAATGGGCACTTCCCAAAACTGAATCACTTTGGGTCAGCTGAACGGCATTATGTGCCAGAGCAATCCCAAAATCCGTGATCTTGACCGTTCCATCATCCTTCACAAGAACATTCTGAGGCTTGATATCCCGATGAATGATATTATGGCGATGAGCTTCTGCCACAGCACTCAAAAGCTGCTTCATGATGCTGATCGCTTCTTCCTTGTGCAAAGCACCTCTTAACTGGATCAGCTGTTTCAACGTTTTGCCGCGAATATATTCCATGACGATAAAATGACGGTCTTCACTTGTTCCCACATCATAAACCTGAACAACATTCGGATGGTTCAGCTTGCTTGCCGCATTGGCTTCACGCTGGAAACGCAGCAAAGTTACCGGATCATTTCCTAACTCACCGCGAAGAATCTTGATGGCCACCTCACGGTTGATGATCGTATCAATGGCCAGATAAACATCTGCCATTCCGCCTTCTCCCAAAGACTTCACAATTTTATAACGACCCGCAAGCAGGTTTTCAGTCATTGCTTCCCACCTCCTTGTCGATCACGATCACGCTCGTATTATCATAACCTCCGGCAATCAAGGCCGCCTGTACGAGCAAAGAAGCTTTCTCCTCTGCGCTTTTTTGCTGAATCAACACGTTTTTTATGATGTGCTCATCAACATAACCATGAAGCCCATCACTGCATAAAAGCAAACAGTCATAATCATTGTTGGCAAGTCCGATATCGACCTTCGCCTTATCATAAACACCCAAGGCATTTGTAAGCACGTGTTTCGACGGCTGACGTTTGATTTCTTCACTTGTCAGCTGTCCGGCATGAAGCAGTTCCTGAAACAGATTGTGATCCTGTGTCAGACATACCATGCGGTCGAACAGACCATAGACACGTGAATCTCCGACATTCATGATCAGGGTCATCTTATCATTCATCAGCACACCTGCCAGCGTCGTTCCCATGCCATATAAATTTTTATTGGAGCTTGCCATCTGATAGATCACATCATTGCAGTGATCGATCTCATTCTTGATCCAGTCGCTTGCTTCTTTAGGTGTCTGCAAAGAAGGCGCATGATCAAAATCATTTAAAAATGTTTCGACGGCACACTTACTGGCAACATCTCCGGCATTGCTGCCGCCGATACCGTCACAAACGATCGCCAAAAGCATACCATTCTCCTTCATTTTATATCCGATACAATCTTCATTATTTGAACGTACAAGACCTTTATCACTC
Source organism: Traorella sp. mt218 (assembly GCF_055420025.1). NCBI lineage: Bacteria > Bacillati > Bacillota > Erysipelotrichia > Erysipelotrichales > Erysipelotrichaceae > Traorella > Traorella sp. mt218. Next base: position 72,115 of record NZ_JBVAYM010000001.1, on the reverse strand, counting down.
AATCCTGCTACCTTCATACCATCACCCCATTCTCTTTTTCTCTTCTTTGGCCCTCAGCTGTCCGCAAGCCGCATCGATATCACCGCCATGCTCCTTACGGATCGTTGAACGAATTCCTCTTTTCATCAAACGGTCATAAAAGACCATGGCACTTTTCCGATCCACACTTCGATAACCATGCTCATCGACCTCATTATAAGGAATCAGGTTCACATAAGCATTGATGCCGCGAATCAGATCCGCCAACTGATCGGCATGGACCGGCTGATCATTGATTCCCTTCAAAAGAATATATTCAAACGTCAAACGCCGATTATTCAAATCAGTATATACCTTCAAGGCCTTCATCAGTTTCTCCAAGGGATAGGCCTTATTGATCGGCATCAGCCTGCTGCGTAAGGCATTATTGGGAGCATGCAAGGAAATCGCCAGATTATACTGCATTTTTGCCTGGGCGAAGGCCAATATCTTAGGCACGATCCCACAGGTTGAAATCGTGATATGCCTTCCTCCTATGCCCAATCCCAGATCATGATTGATCGTTTTTGCGAAATTCATCACATGCTCATAATTATCAAACGGTTCCCCCGTTCCCATCACGACGACATGTGAAACACGATCCTCGGCTGCATCCAGATCCTTCTGAACGCTCAATACCTGAGCCACCATCTCTCCGCTTGTCAGATCTCTTCTTTTTTTCAAAAGACCGCTCGCACAAAAATCACAGCCCATGTTACAGCCCACCTGTGAAGAAACACAGACGCTTTTCCCATAATCATAGACCATCAATACACTTTCTACCAATGCTCCGTCTGTCAATTCAAATAAATATTTGATCGTACCATCACTGGATACTTGCTTATTCACAACCTTACAGGGATTGACGATAAATCTTTCTTTCAGAAAATCGCGGCAATCCTTACTTAGATCACTCATCTCATCAATGCTTTGCACCCTTTTGCGATACAGCCATTGAAAGATCTGATGACCCCGAAACTTCTTCCAACCCTGATCCAAGGCATACTGCTGGATCTGTTCATAATTAAAATCATATAAGCTTTGCATTTCATCACCTTTATTTATAATAGCATAATTTAACCTTCCCCGATAGAAAAAAGACCGGAAACATTTATTTCAAATGTAAGCTGCGATAATAATCCTTATCCAGAATCAAAGCCGACATCTCAAGCTTTTTCGCTGCTTTTTCATATAATGACTTTAACCTTGCTTCACTGATTCGCTTATCCAAAAACACGGCACTTCCCTTTTGCGCATCATATTTTACTTCACCATTCATGAAACTGCCATCAGCCAATACAACCAACGGCATTTGATTACTGAAAACATCCGTTCCCATCAAAAGCCTGGAATCATATTCAAGACCCAGAAGATTGGATACAGTCGGCAGGATATCAATACTGCTGCAGATCGTATCCACCCCGATCGTCTTTTCCATCGAAGGCGCATAAATGATCAAGGCACTCTTATACAGATCAAAATCATCTTCGATCTTTCTGCCTGAAAGCTCTTCAATATTTTCTTTTTCCAATCCATACGGATAATGATCCGCTGCAATCACGATCAGGGTATCATCAAGATGATCATATCTTTCTAAATCTTTCAAAAGCTGTTCCATCGCCTTGTCAAGCTCGATCTGAGCAGCCAGATAACCCTTTGAAAGCTCGCTCATATTTAAATCAGCCACTGCATCATAATTCTTGGAAGACATCGTATTACCGATCCACGTATAATTCATATGCCCGCTCACGCTCATAAAATAAGTATGAAAACGATCCAGCTGCATATACTCATCACTTGTCTTCTGAATCATCTCCAAATCACTTTCCGGCCATGTATCCTTCACATCCAGACCATTTCCAAGCCCTTTGTAATTCTTCCATATATACGTATGTGTCTGGTCACGGTCATAGTAATCATAATAATGATTGTGATAAGCAAAGGTTTCTATACCCATTTTTTGATATTGTCTCGCCAAGACAAATGGCAGCTCATGTCCATAAGACCTTGAAAAGCTCCAAACACCCGGTTTTGGATAAAGTCCCATCACATTGACATATTCGCCATCGCTGGTAGAAACTTCAAATAATGGATTATAAAAATTTTTAAAATCAAAGCCCTCTGTTTTCATTTTATACAGGGTCGGTGTCAGCTTTTCATCAATGGCATAATCACTAAATGCCTCTGCCGTGATCATGATCAGATTATAATCTTTAAACATACCTGTATATTCATTTTTCGCCGTCGCCGGCTGATTGGCAAAATACTGATGCATGTCTTTGATGGCCGGATCAGCTTCATTGGCAATCAATGATGAAAAATCAATCGCCATCTGATTCAATTCATCCTCATCATAAGTATGGCTGTTATACGCCTTCACCGTTTTTTTATCTATTCCGCCATCAAAGCGAATGATCATGTCCCTTATCTGCAGACGAAAGGAGGTCATCACCCCAAAACGCTTCATCACCATGACGCTGGGACGATTATCGAGATAAATATCCAAGGTCGTTTCCATACCGGCATGTGGAATCAAAAGGCATAAAAATCCTGCCAGATAGAAACCTAAAGCACTTAATGCACGGATACAGCCTTCCTTAAAATGAATTCTTTTCAGCTCACATTTCACAAGCACGATACTATAAACGAATAAAGGAAGCAGGCAAAGAACAATCAGCGACAGATTCTTTAAAATAGAATCCGTGATTTCACTGCCAAATCCCAAGACCTGTCCAGTACCATGAAATACAGAAAAAATGCTTGTAAATACTTTAAATTTATCATAATAGATCATTTGTATCAAAAAGATCAAAATCATCAGCAAAAGAAAAAAAGCTGAAAGTATCTTACCACATTTTCCACCTAACAGATGGATGATCAGCAACAAAAACATGATCCATGAACATCCGAAAAGAAAAGGATAGATCAGATCAAATGAAAGCTCATGAAAAATATGTATCTGAAATAAGATCTCCAAATATAAAAGACAGATGAGAAGCCTTATATCGACCGCAAAATTTTTAATTACCTTTTTCATGCTATTATTATGTCACAAGAGCCACGATTTTTCTATCTTTTTTAATAAAAACATGGACCTTATGATCCATGTTTACCGTATATGATACGTATTATCATTCAAATTGATTTCTACCCGTGTCCCATCTGAAAAGACAGAATATTGCTTTTTATAATCCTGATCGATAAAGCCAAATTCTACCATTTCACATTTTGCCACTTTTTCCTGTAAAGAAGCAACGATGCGATACCGCCGGATTTCTTCATCCAATTCTTTTTTATGGTAATCAAAGGCTCCATCCACATTTGGATAAGCCCCATCCTTATCAACATAGGCAGCCCCGCCGTTCAATAAAGCATACAGCATATAATCTTCCTTACCGGTATGATCCATCGGCCAAGGCAAGATCACACAGTCATGATAGACAAGATTCCATAAAGGAACCGGAATACCTAAACGCGCAGCATCCGGCATTCTCAGCATAAAATCATAAGGACCGTAATGGGCAAATACCTGTGAACGTACGGCCCAGTCATTCACCTCTTCACTGCTCGGCAAGATATTTTTTGACCAGAGATATTGAAAACAGGCTTCACGATATTCCAAACATTCCTTTCGTGACATCCTATGACGCTCATTGTAACATTCATCCGGTTCATTACAAGTAAAGACATCCAGATAACTGGCTTCTAAATGAATACCATGGCCTAATACCTCTTCAAAATTACGCTTCACATAATAAGGAGCCAAGGAAGCACACAGATACGACTGGGCACCCCCTGCCCAGCGGCATTGTTCAAAGATATGACCATCCTTCTGCATGAGGGCAGAATCTTCATCAAAGCTGGCAGCACGCTTATAATAATCACGGTATTGGTCATGCAGACCAAACATATAATCATACTTCATCAATGTATCCGAAAGCTTCTTCATGCCTTCCCAGCCGCCTGCTTCTTGACAGGCAGGAAGATAATCCGGATGAGCATTATCATAACCCGGTTCTCCCCATCCGTCTAAATGAAGATACAGCTTTTTAATGCCTTGCTCATGAAAACATTCAATTTCTTCAGCCCTTGCATCAAATGAAACCACATGGTCATTTTTTTCAGGATGCTCATGATCATAAAATTCACAGTCCTTTGAAAGATGCGTTTTGATTCCCTTATGCAGGATCGCACTGCCAATCAGCTTATCTACATTACGGCAGCGTGCAGCTTTCTCATGTAATGTTACCAGATTTCCTTTTTCTAAGGCATATTGACGATAAAGCTTACAGATCGAAGTCACCGTGGCATCCTCCTGAAGCACCATCCGCATGACCCTGCGATAAGCCAGCTTTCCAAGAGAAGACAGATGACGCATAGAAACATGGGTATAAGGTCCATTTGCAGGATGATCGACCTGATATCCCATATCCCATGGCGTACATGAGATCATGATATAACCATGCCCATCCTTGATCTGTGCCATCCACGGCATATAAGCACCATTGCTGCAGAACTGACCGTCAAAATTCAATCGCGTACATTCATTTTCATAATCATTAGGAATCATAAGTCCCTGCATATGCGGCAATAATGTGATCCATTCCCTTGAACAGCGCTCAAATTCAAAATGACCCGGCCAGTAAAGTGCCTCAAAATCATCTTCAAAGTGAACCGGAATCACTTCAAAATAAACATTTCCCGTAGCATATTCGATCCAAGCCAGCGTTTCAAAACGAATCTCTTGCCACTCATACAAGTGACGGATCCCTTCTCCTACACCGCTTTTATAGGAAACTTCTTGTACCTTCATCTCATCAAAATAAACAATTTGATGTTCACCAAAAACAATCTTTCCTCTTTCTCTGCTGATCCATTGAACATGCTCATTTTCAATGCTCAAGCTCCCATCAGCAAAACATTCCAATACTGTATCTTTAACCTTTACCTTCATATACACTCCCATAAGAAAGTTCCTATAAAATAGGAACTTGTGGATATTCTTTCTTTAATACCTCAACGCAGCGGTTGCAGCATTCATGAGCATCACTGTCATCATGCATATTCCAGCATCTCGGACATACCTTGCCCTGACATTTTTCTACGCTCACCTCACAGCTTTCATATTTCTTTAAAGGTGTATCCGTCAGGATCGCTTCACTTACGATCAGCCACTGTGCCAGCTTACATCCCAAAACTTCATCAATGATCTTCTGATCGGCATCGCTGACATGCATATAGACCGTTGCTTCCAATGATTTACCGATCTTCTTTTCAGCACGTGCTTCTTCCAATGCCTTAAATACATCACTGCGCAATTCCATCAAACGTGCCATCTTCTCACGGATCGCCTGTGCATCATTGATTTCATAGTTTTCATTAAATTCTTTTAAATGTACCGATTCACCTTTATCAAAGTGGTCATTGATCTCTTCACAGGTATGAACCAAAATCGGTGCCCATAAGCGCATCAGCGTATCCACACAATAATAAATCACGCTTTGTACCTGACGGCGGCGAACATCATCATGTGCTTCAATATAGAGGATATCCTTCGCAAAATCAAGATAATAACTGCTCAGTTCATTGCTCATGAAAGTTGACAATGTCGAAGTTACGCTCATGAAATCATAGTCGGCATAAGCTTTCTTTACTTTATCAGAAACCTCATTTAATTTTAATAAGATATCTTTATCAACAACACTGCATTCATTCGGATCTAATAAATCCTCTTTTGTGAAATCGTTCGGATTGATATTTGCCAACATGAAACGGAAGGTATTACGTACCTTACGATATGCTTCAGAGCATTGTTTCAAGAGCTCATCGCTCATGACACAATCTGCCTGATAATCAACACTGCTGGCCCATAAACGAAGCACATCTGCCCCATACTGCTTCATGATATTTGCAGGAGAAACGGCATTAAACTGTGATTTGCTCATCTTTACGCCCTTGCCATCCATGACAAAGCCATGTGACAAGACCTGCTTATAAGGTGCATAGCCATAGAAAGCCGTAGAAACGATCAATGAAGAATTGAACCATCCGCGATACTGGTCACTGCCTTCAAAATAAAGATCTACCGGCAATGAATAGCCTCTTTCAACCATACAGCCTGTATGTGAGCTTCCCGAATCAAACCAGACATCCATCGTATCCGTTTCTTTTTTAAAGATATTGTTCGGTGAACCCGGATGCGTATAGCCCTCAGGCAAAAGATCCTTTGCTTCTCTTTCAAACCAGACATTGCTGCCATATTTCTTCACTAAAGAAGCAACATGCTTAAACACCTTTTCATCCATGATCGGCGTACCATCCTCTGCATAGAAGATCGGAATCGGAACGCCCCAGGCACGCTGTCTGGAAATACACCAGTCGGAACGATCCTTGATCATGTTGTACATACGCTGTTCGCCCCATGCCGGCTTCCAGTCAATTTTCTCGATTTCGCTCAAAAGCTTCTCACGAATCTTATCTACCGAAGCAAACCACTGTGTCGTTGCCCTGAAGATGATCGGCTTTTTCGTACGCCAGTCATGCGGATAAGAGTGCGTGATAAATTCCAGCTTTAATAAGGCACCTACTTCATCCAGCTTCAATGTTACCGTCTTATTGGCATCATCTACATACTGTCCCTTCAGCCAATCGCCGCAATCTTCCGTCATGCAGCCGTGTTCATCTACTGGACAATAAGCTTCTAAGCCATATTTCAAGCCGACCATAAAGTCTTCGACACCATGGCCCGGAGCCGTATGGACGCAGCCTGTACCGGCATCTGCAGTAACATGATCACCTAAAATAATGATACTTTCACGGTCATACAAAGGATGACGGGTCGTAATGCCTTCCAGCTCTTTTCCTTTAAACGTTTTTAAGATTTCTTTTTCTTTTAAACCAAACTTTTCCCAAAGTGAATCTACTAATTCTTTCAAAACCAGAAGATTTCCTTTTTCACTCTTTACTAATGCATACTCCAATCGCTCATTCAGGCAGATGGCCAAATTTGCCGGAATCGTCCAAGGCGTTGTTGTCCAAATCACAAAATAATCATTTTCATCTAAAATACCTTTGCCATCCTTAACCTGAAACTTCACATAGATCGTCGGTGATTTCACATCCTTGTATTCGATCTCAGCTTCTGCCAATGCACTTTCACTGGACGGTGACCAGTAAACCGGCTTCAAGCCTTTATAAATCAAACCATCCATCGCCATCTTCGCAAAGATCTCGATCTGATGTCCTTCATACTCCTTCTGCAAGGTAATATATGGATGATCATAATCAGCAACCGTACCCAGCTTCTTCATCGTTGCCATCTGATTTGCGACCTGCTTCAAGGCATAGTCATAACAGAGCTTTCTAAACTCATTGATCGGCATTTTCTTACGGTCATAACCCAATTTGGTAATTGCCGTTTCAATTGGCAGACCATGGGTATCCCATCCCGGAATAAACGGTGTCTGATAACCGGCTTTATACTTTGAACGGACGATCACATCCTTCAAAATCTTATTTAATCCATGTCCGATATGGATATCTCCGTTCGCATACGGAGGACCGTCATGCAAAATAAAAGTTGGGTATCCGTCATGCTTTGAAAGCATTTCATGATAAAGATCCTCTTTTTCCCATCTTTCCTGAAACAAAGGTTCCTTTTTAGGAAGATTTCCCCTCATTTCAAAATCTGTCTGCGGCATTCTAAGCGTACTTTTATAGTCCATTTTATCCCTCCTGTTTAATAAAAAAAAGCGCCTCATCTAAGGACGCTTCACGTGGTACCACCTTAGTTCACAAATTACCTGTGCACTCATCCTTTTAACGCAAGGTTACGTGTTAAGCTACCTATCGCCTAACCTACTCCTAAGTGATTCCTTATAGCTTTCACACTGCTTTCCACCAGCCAGCAGCTCTCTATTGATCCCATCTATAAGACATGTCTTATTCATCGTATTTATTCTTCAAGCAAGTTCAGATCGATCTTACGCGGAACCTCAAATTCGCTCAACGCCTGATCCAGCTTATCCAGTTCCTTGATCATCCGCTGTTTGATCTCACCTGTTTCTTCGCCAAGCTTATTGACCTCTATCAGGATCGCCCGAGCACTCGCCAACGCTTCCTTGACGATCACATCCGCATTGTCATTGGCCGTCTGTACGATCACATTGGCTTCCTTTAAAGCAATGCGGGCAATATCCTCCGCCGCTTTTTCCTTGATGCGGATCTCACCGGCAAGCGTCAGATACTTTTCTTTATAGCTGGCACTCTGCTTTTCAACCTCATCCAGACGACTGACATACAGATCCAGCTTTTTTTGTAAGGTTTCTACTTCACTGGTTAACTGAGCGACCTTATCATCCACCTGATAGCGATTATAGCCATTGCGCATCGTATCAAATTTCACATCACCCATAACTTCACCCCTTACTTATATTTTCCCAGACTGACGACATACTTCTGATTTTTGGTTTCCTTGACAACGCCCTCAAACAAAAATCTTCCATATCCTCGAATGGATAGAATACTACCATTATTGCACAAGTATGCACAATCTTCAAGACAAATATGATTTACTTTTACACTTTTTGCACGCACCAAATGCTGCGCTTTGGCACGTGAAAGATTCGTACAGGCACTTACTAACGAATCTAAGCGAAGCGTTGTCACGATCTTATGAAACCTCTCAATATTCACAGATTTTTCAATCTTGCGGTCATCTTCATGAAAAACGATCCGGCTTCTTTTTATCTGGGTACAATGATCCATCACATATTCCGCAATGCTTTGACACACAAAGACGATGACCTCATTCTCATTCACCAGAATATCGCCAAAATGGTCGCTCTTGCATCCACAGTTGTACAAAGCACCCATGCAGTCCGAATGCGTAATACGGTCAAACGACGACCATTTTGCACTAAGCTGGACGATCTCAAAATCATTTTCTCCGCCGATCAGCGCTCTTTTTCGCTCTGCATTTTCATACCCGCCAAAAAAAGAAAGCGTGATCCGGTTTCCGGCCACCTTTCTTAAGACTTCCTGCTGAGTTTCATCCAAAAAAGGCGTTAAAATACGACGTCCGGTTCTTAAATGACTTTCAATCTGATCATCAAAGCGAAGTGCCAGTGTTTCATTTCCTTTAAAATGAACGAGCCAGTTCTTATTCGTCGTCCCCATCTATATTGATCGATCCGCCAACACCAATCGTCTTAGGCGCACATAAGATAATATTAGGGCCAATCTTCTGAATCGTTCCATCCAACGCAAAGATCACTCCTGTCAGGAAATCAATCGTACGCTGTGCATAATCATGAGGCAAACGATGCAAATTGACAACACATGCCTTATTTTCTTTCAAACGAATCGCAATTTCCTGGGCTTCTTCATAAGAGCGAGGTTCAAATAAAACCATTTTCGCATCAATATGTGCATTTGCCATCGCTTTTGAACGAGGCTGTTCGTATTTACTGCTGATTGTTTCTACTTCTTCTTCATCCAGATATAATTCTTCATCATCCGGACTAATAAAATCCTTTAACTTCTCCTTAATACTCATAATTACCTCCACACTTCATTATTATAACACAAAACCATTTGATTGGTAGTTGAAAATAAACAAATTAAAAAGAGAAGATATTTCCGCCTTTTCCCTATCAAAACAGCTCATTTATCAGCCTAACGATCAAATGATGATAATATTCATTTAATCCATCATGACTTTGATACGCCGGATCATCCATGCCGTATAAAGTTATGGAATAATATTTATCTTTATATTCAAAGCTCATCCGGTAATCATAAACAACAGAATCATAAAGCATTTTGACCATCTCCAGATAAACATCCATGCCATTGATAGTTAAGTCATAAGTATAAACAACATCATAGTTTTTATTGTCACCTATATGATTGACATTATAACCGTTCTTACTATCACAAGCCGCTAACTCGACCGAATAGATTTCATTTTCATTCACGCTCCAGAAATATCTTTGCACATAAGTCGGATCATGTCTGAATAAGAATACATATGGATTATCATAAATAACATTGACAAAATACTCTTCAAAACCTGACTCTTCAGAGATGGGCTGAAGATGAAAATGCTCATAGAATTCTTTCTGGCTTAGATTTGAATCTCTCTGAAAATAGATTCGATCCGAAAAAAGCTTCATTCCTGCAAGCAAGACAACGACAATCACAGCAGCGGTTCTTTTTTTATTCATCTATATTCCCCTTTCTTTAGAAAAATTTTAATCTGTGTCTTTTACAATTCTATCTTAACATAATCCCTGCATCATTTAAACAATATAAAAGAAGGCCTCTGGCCTTCAGCTATCGTTTGACTAAGATGACATCACAACCAATATTCACGATACAATCAACTGCAATCTTTTCACATTCCGGTTCAAACAAGAATGGACAAAAACGAGCCAGACCTCTTCGTTTCATGCACACGATGATACAAACGATCTTCAGATCATGTGTTAAGATCGCATCACTGACAAAACCAATATTTTTACCATCCACAACACATATGACCTGTTTGCTCATCAGCTCGCTCAGTTTCATGCAATCACCCTGCTTCAGTCTATGCTCACATTGCTTACATGTTACTCAAAATTCTTTTTCAAACATTTTAAAGCGCCTTTTTCCAAACGTGATACCTGAGCCTGGGAGATTCCCAGCTCCTTTGCGATCTCACTTTGTGTATAATCCAGATAATATCGTTTATTTAAGATATCCAGCTCTTTTTCATTGAGCTGCTTCAAGCTCATCCGTAATGTAAGAACATTACTTAAAAGGGCAATTTCATCTTTTGAATCACCTATGGTATCAACCAGACACATCTCATCCCCATCACTGTTATAGATCGGCTCAAATAATGAAAGGACGCTTTGAAACGAGTCTAACGCTTCAATCACATCCTTACTTTTCGCCTGAGTCATCTCGCATAAATATTCAATGCTTGGCTCCATGCTGTATTCATGATAATAATCTTCTTTCAGACGAAAGCACTGATGAGCCAGATCCTTACAATTTCTTGAAACCCGAATCATCTGATTATCTCTCAGATAGCGCTTGATCTCTCCCAAGATCATCGGCACCGCATAAGTCGAAAAACGCACCTCATGAGATAAATCAAAATTCTCGATGCTCTTTACAAGGCCGATACACCCCACCTGAAAAAGATCATCCATATTTTCACAGCGATTTGAAAAACGCTGCACCATGCTTAAAACCAGCTTCAAATTTCCTAAAAGAAGCACTTCCTTATAGCTCTCATCTCCTTGCTGGTAACGAATAAAGGCCTCTTTCATTTCACTGACGCTCAACACCTGCAAATCAGCAGTATTTACATTACATATATCAACCTTGAATTTACTCATGATCCACTTCCTCTTACTTACATTTTTCCCTTAGAAGTGAGTGAGTATTCAATTCAATTTCTTCCTAAAATTTCCAGCCGTCCTTATTTGCCCTTAGCACTTGTCAGCGTAGCCTTCAGCTGCATCAAAATACGTTTCTCCAAACGTGAGATATAGCTTTGGCTGATTCCCAGCTTATCAGCAATATCCTTTTGGGTTGCTTCATTTTCACCGATGCCATAGCGCATCTGAAGAATCATCTTCTCCCGTTCATTCAATGTTGAAATGGCTTTTAATAATATACGTTTATTTTCATTGCGTTCAAAGGCCTTCTCGACAAGATCTCCCTGAGTACCGATAATGTCTCCTAATAAAAGCTCATTGCCGTCATAATCAACATTTAACGGCTCATCTAAAGAAATCTCCTTACGGCTTTTGCTTTTCTTACGCAAAAACATCAAGATCTCATTTTCAATACATCGTGAAGCATAGGTCACCAGTTTGATATTTTTATCCGTCCGGTATGTGTTGACCGCCTTGATCAGGCCAATCGTACCGATGCTGATCAGATCCTCCATCTCACTGCTGCTGACCTCATAACGCTTAGCAATGTAAACGACAAGACGAAGATTATGCACGATCAGCTTTTTGCGAGCCTCTTCATCTTTTTTCATCAACAGATTCAGGGCTTCTTTTTCTTCTTCACCTTCTAAAGGCTTGGGAAGCCCTTCCTTACTTTTTATATAATGGACATATCTGACTTCTTTAGGCTTAAACAGCCAGGCAAACAGCTTACGTAATCGTTTCATAGGATTCCTTTCATATTTAATAATGCATCATAAGGATAATCGCCTTCCAGCGGACAACAGATGACTTGAATTTTTTTTCGATTCATGATGATCTCACTTTTGATTCCCTCGACTTCTTCAATTCCCACCACCTGTTCAACCAAAATGAGGGTAGCGGGAGCTTTTATAGTTTCATAAATGCTTCTTTTCACAAATATGATAGGAAGAGAGCGGTAGGTTGCCAGATTGCCGCTGTCAACATAGCCCCTATACTTTTTATGATTCATTTCAAAGCAATAAAGAAAATCTCTTTCGGAAAGATGATATCGTCCTTTTGACAATAAAATCAGATAAGACAAACCAACGACCATATCAGCAAGAAAGACCATGAAGATATCTGAAACAAAAAACTGCAAATGATAAATAACTCCTTCAAACAACATATAATAAATCAAATGAAATAATAAACGAAATGTCACAAACAATAAATACGTATGATTTCTCTCTTTAAAAAGAAATAAAAACATGATGATCTCATTGAGCCATATCCACGTCATGCTGTTTTCACAAAACAGAAAGCTTGGCAATATCGTCACCATCAAAAGAATCTTCCAGAAATGAGAACGATTCATCGGTTTTCTGGAAAGGACCAGTGAAGATGTAAGTGAAAAAGCACTGATTAAAAGATTATGCATAAATGTAATTTCAACATAGCTTTCCATAATCACCCCTCTTCACTCTATCAAAACCAGCCATCATAATTTGTCATACTTTTTAGATGACATGCAGTCATAAAAACAAAGCGGCGTTAAACCACCGCTTTGTTCATTTATCTTTTTATGGAATTTTATTGATGAACTTCTGAACACGCATGCTCATTACACCATTTAAGAAAAGTGCTTTGAGCAACACCCAGCATTCTGGCAGCTGCTCGGCTTGATACGCGATGCTTTTCATACATCTCATAGATGATATCAAACTGTTCGGGAATCTTTTTTTTGGGTCTTCCAAATACGACTCCTTTATCTTGAGCTGCTTTGATGCCGTTTATAATTTTTTCTTTTCGTTTCGCTTCTTCTTCTTTTTTATTTTTAATTACTAATTTTACGACAAGTGCCGTTTTTGTGTCATCCTGTACGATGTCATATATTTCCTGATGAAGCTTATCAATATTCATATCGCTTAATTAGAAAACTCTTTTTTAAATTTCATAAGACTGATCGCACATAAGATCAACAAAGATACGGCTGTTGTCATCAGGTAAATATGAAGCGAATCACCAGTATTCGGGGTTTCAGGCCATTCATCCTTTTCCGAAGTTTCTGTCGTGGTATTCAAAGTATTTGTGATCGTATAACCTAAAGCAGCATTACCTGTGATCTTTGTCGTATAACCCTCAACACTTACTTCTGAAATGCTATATACGATCTTTTGACCATTTTTATTAACGGCTAGACCATCAAAGCTATCCGTCCATTGATTTTCTTCACTCAGCGTTATCGTCTTACCTGTATCAGTACCATCTGCAAATAACTTGACAACGATGCTTTCAGGACGCTTATTTCCTTCATTATCATGGTCATCCCACTTTTTGCTCACCGTAATGTTCATGGTTTTTGGCTGATGATGATTTGTAATATCATAGCCATTGATCATAGATTGATAACCATCTACATCATCTTCGCTGATCGTATATTTAATTTCTTTACCGTCCTGATAACGGGCTAAGTTTTCAAATACCCATGTCCAGTTATCCTCAGCCGTTACCTTTTGGATAGCCACCTCTTTGCCGTCAGCCCACAAACGAACAATTATTGATTCCGGTCTGATGCCATCTTGATCATTCGCATCATCCCAAGTTTTCGTACCGCTAATGGTGACAGGCAGGGCATTATTAGTTATTGTTATTTTATATGTTGAACCATCTAAGGTTACATTACTGTACGTCGCTTCCATGTCCTCTTGCAGATGAACCTCTCTCACTGCATAATTTCCTTCAGGAAGACCTGTAAAGCTTGCGCTCCAATTGTTATCAGCATTTAAGATGACCGTATCTAATTCATAGCCGCCTGCCATTAATGCAACCTCAACGGCTGTTTTTTTATTTTCAGGAATATCTTTATTCCATTCCTTATTGACCATTAATGTATATTCGACATTTTCCTCATTAGGTGCATCTCCAATAACAACACTGCCATTCGCACCTATTCCGGCACCGCGATCCGCTGTGTTACCGGTAATTACTAAAGCTGCTGACTCTTTTGACAAAGATTTCGCATTATCACTGATATTTGATATCAAAGCATAGCTTTCTGTTGAAATATCAGCAACCGTGACCGCTTCACCCGGATCATTTGCATCAAAACGCGCACTGCCATCGGATACGCCTAAATAATACATACCGCTGCCATCCGTCCCTTCACCCGGATCATTCACTGCGTAAACACCGCCATCTTCATAGTAGCTTACCTTACCGCCGCCGATGATTCTTTCAGCTAAGATAAAATCATTGGATTCACCTTCATGCTGTACAAAGGCCAAATCTGCACCGGCAGATCCGCTTTCATCGCCTTCTGCATGATTATCAAAAACAGCACCGCCATTCGTAATATAAGTTCTTAAATCACCAGTGGAACAGGTCCAGATGCCACCACCGATCTTAGTTGCGGTATTCTCATAAATGACCACATGATGTAAATGAACTGTCTGTCCTCTAACGATATAAATACCGCCGCCTTGACGTGTTGCGGAATTATTCACGATTGATCCGCCATTCAGTTCTACATGATACTCATAATTCGTATTAGATACGCCTGTAACTAATATGCCTCCGCCATACATAGAATGATTCTCTGAAATTATGCCGTCATTCATGATAAAAAATGATTTTGTATGATCGTCTGACAGCGAATTGGCAACTAAATAAACAGCGCCACCATAAAATTGGCTTTCATTTCCGGAAATTGTTCCGCCATTGAGCGTTACACCGCCATTTGTAGCATAGATGGCACGTCCATACCATGTATTACCGGAGGCCTCATCCATCTTATTATCGGCAATCGTACCACCATTCATGGTAAACAAAGCCACTCCATTTGGACGAGAGTCAAGAGAGCCTACAAAAACAGCTGTACTTCCATTTTCATTGATCATACCGCCATTCATGACAAAGACATTTTTCCCGTTGATGTTATCTACTTTAACGATACCTGAAGCACCTTGCGTATCATAAACAAGATTCTCTGAAATCATCCCTGCCTGTAAATCAAAAGATGCACCGTTCGTTAAATAAATGATTCCCTGATAGTTTCCGCTTAGTAATTTATTATTTGATACAGATCCGCCATCCATATGAAAGGTACCGCCATCGACATAAATGATTCCACGGTCATTTCCTGAAACATGATTAACGAAACGGGTAATCGTGCCGCTTTCCAATATCAGCGTACCCTTTACAATAATTGCTGAAGCAGTTTCTTTTCCATATTTCAGCTCTCTGTTTCCTCCATCTAACGTGACTCCGTCCCAAATTAACGTTGCATCTTTTTCAACAGTTATCGGAGATGTTGTATCATTTTCCCATTTTGTTGATAAAACAAGCGATCCATTGCCTGTCAGCGTGACATCTTGACTGATTGTCAATGGTTTTGTTAATTCAATATTTGAATCAATTGAAACCGAGCCGCCTTGATTGATGGCATCTTGTAAATCTGCTTCATCTGTGATACTCATTGCCTTGATATTTACCGGTAATAAAGACAATGCTAAAACAAATGCCGATAAGTAGACAAGCCATTTTCTTACCATTTTCTTCATTTTTATCCTTTCTCCTTTCCATTGAACGATAAATCAGACAATTTCTTTCATTGGTTTTATAATAAAAATGAAAAGATAAAGCAGATATTTAAAGTTTTTTTGACATCTTTTATACCCTTCTTAAAATGTCTACCTTTTGATTTATTTTTTATCGTTATATAAAAAAGAAGCACCGAAGTGCTTCAATTTATTTTGATTCAAGTCCTCTGTCTTCCATTGATGCTTTTTTATCAAAGCCCGGATTAAAGGCATAGTAGTTCTTGCAGTCAAGTTCACGGCGAATGATCTCCAATGCTTCACCAAATCTTTGGTAATGCACGATTTCACGCTGACGTAAAAATTCTAATGGACGAATCACATCATCATCTTCAGCCATACGGATCAGGTTTTCATACATCGTACGGGCTTTTTGTTCAGCAGCCATATTTTCATGCATGTCTGTGATCGGATCTCCCTTTGATTGGAAATAATGTGACATAAACGGATCACCGCTGGCACTTACTGGATACATACCTAAAGTATGATCGGTATAGAAAGCGTCAAAACCGGATTCTTGTATCTGTTTCGAGGATAAATTTCTGGTCAGCTGGCGTACGATAGCACTCACAATCTCCATATGATTCATTTCAATATTGCCAGCATGTTATATAAAACCACCCACTACCAAAATGATGAGAGTGGATTAGCCTAATATTTTTTCTTATGGTGTTTTAAGTGTTATCGCCTCACTATTTTTATACACATATCATATTTTCCTTAAGCTGCTTATTTTCGCTTCTCTTTCAAAACTATCAAAATCCAATGGTTTTACGCTTGCATATTCAATGCCTGTTTCACAATCTACAAATATATTAGTGATCACACATTTGAATCCATCATATACAACTTTTCACCAATTTTAAATGTTTTCATCGTTTTTCCTCCTGCATTTTGCTTTTATTTCCTATTTATTATATAATATAAGTGTGATTGGGAGGGGCTAACTCCCAATCACTGAAAGCTCTAAGCTTTCTTGACGATGGTTATAAACTTGTGGAGTGCTGATCCATTTGAAGGTTTATAACCTTTTTCTTTGCACCATAATTTATACAGTGCTATAAGTTCCATGTTTACACCTCCTTCCTTACACTATTATTATAAAGGTTTTCCTTTATAATGTCAAGAAAAATATTAAGTTATGTCTATATTTTTTATATTTTTTTATTGATTATATCAAACTTATCCTTTATAATATTTATGGGAGGTGTGCAAATGACTATAACACAAAAAATAAAATTAGCTATTACATATGCAGGCATAAGTGAAGCTGAACTTGCTAGAAGAATTGGAAGCAGTCCCGCTGCTTTTAACCAAAGAATGAAAACAGGTAAATTCTCTGATGATGATCTAAATAAAATTGTAGGTGCTTTAAATGCTACTTTTGAATTTAAAATAAATTTTCCTGATGGTACATCTATTTAATAATAATTAACGATAATAAAAAAACACCCACCCTCAATTAAGAGAGTGGGTATATTTTATTTCTTCAAATCAGATTTCTTGAATGCAGTATTTAAACCATCGCCTAAAACGACACGATCACCGTTAATCTGCGTTACTGTGTATTTATGCTTTAATACATCAGCAATCAGCAAGACTCCTTCATATGAATATCTTGTAGTCGGCGTTACCTTATCTCCTACTTTGATCTCAGATGAAGTAGTAGAACCACCTGCAATATCGCCATCATTGACCCAGCATAAGCCATTGTCTAATAAGTATGTAGATACTCCATTGACTTTTAAACGTCTAGTGATCTTCCCTGTATCACGCATCATTTGATTTGCCGGAATATAATTCCTGATAGCGGCGGCATCCGTAGATGATCTGTAACAAGTCGTGAATCGTACTGTTTCACCTAAAGCATGGGCAAATTCATCACTTGTTTCTTCCGATACCGGATTATCATATTTCAGATAAGGCATCTTAAACCAGTGCGTCCATGTCGTACGCTTGTAGCTTGTATCAGGATGGTTTCCCTTGAAGTATGTAATGACGATCTTCTTGTCAAAGGCTGCGGTAGCTTCGATGACCTGTCCATTTCCTAAGTAAACTCCAATGTGACCCGGTTGGTAGACCATCAGTCCCGGAATTTCAGGAATCGTATCGATCGTTCCTTTTTCTGTTGCTTCATTGAAGAAGCCCGTTTCATTCTTATCCGGACAGGTCTTTCCATAATACGAAGCATTGGAAGAAGAATAATCATGCCAGATAAAGCACTTAATCAATCCTACGCAGTCAAAGATACGTACTCCGTTTTCATAACGACCGATACCGCCTAAACGATAAGCATTTGCTTTATTCTTTTGTTCTTTGCACCATGATACTAAATCTGATGCCTTTGTATAATCATATGCCATATTACTTTTCCTCCTCTTTATTGATCATCTTATCAGCCACTTCTAAGCCATTAACTAAAATAGCCGGTACATTAAAACCAGCTTCTACAAAATTCTCAAGGATACTTCTCAATTCATTAACGATCAATGAAGCCAGTACGAAGTATCCCAGCAAAGTGGTAATACCTAAATCGATTCCGATCGTGTTTCCGATCTCGATAAATACAGCGCTTGCCGAAAAAGCAACAAGGATCATCAGCCAGTAGCCCAGCTTCTTCAATACTCCCTGCCAGCCTTTCATACTGTTTTCTTTGCCGGCAATACGCGACTTCATCCAGCCAGTTAGCCAGTCGATAATGTTGAACAATAGGAAAAGAGCGAACAGGATCCAGTGATCGCCAAATACTACGCTCAACACTGCGATAATTCCTCCTACGATAGCATTATAGGTGTCCATGAAATTAAATACTTTCATTTAAATGTTTACCTCTTTCTGCATTGTTTAGAGCCCCGATGCTTGGCTATAAAAAAAAGAGCTCAAGGCTCTCTCTATACCAGTTCAAAATAATTGCCAACCAAACTTGCACATGTTGCATATAAAGGCTGATCACTATCTCTTATACATTTATATTTCACATCATTTTCAATGTAATATTTATCCTTGAATACTTCCATATTCATGTCATATGGAATCGGGTCCTCAATCGTTCCTGCGTGTTCAATGTCGATAACCTCATATAAAGCAGCAGTTGCCGTTGATGGTGGCTGATTCTCTAGCACTGCTGAAATGTCCTGTCTTACCTTCCATAGCTTCCCTTCGTACTCTATGCGGTCGCCTTCCGAAAATGATTTTCCGATGTATGAAGCCCATGACGGATAACAGCAAGGAATTGAAGCAGCGGTTTCATCATCAAGATTTAATAAAACTATTTTCTTATTTTGAGATACAAGATTGTTAAACTGACTTTCCTGTTTCAACACCTCTTGCATAGGTAAATAAATAAATCTTCCACCTTCATATTTGAAATCATGCAGAATGCCAGCGAATTCATTATATTCTAAAGGTAAATCCTTTCTTTTAAGTGTAATAACATTATCCTTATTTGTATAAATGCAATCCATCGCAATACATCTATTGGTATCATCTAATAATATTGCTGAATCAAGTTCAGATTCTTCTGCGACTGGAATTTCCATAATTTCATCACTCATATCATCACCTCCTAATATTTAATGATATAGTTCATTACTAAGCTTGGCTGAATAAGATTGAAAGCAGCGCCTCCGCCAGTATTTCCAACAGATAACGTAGCATCATGACTATGGCTTCCTGCATCTTCAATATTGATTTCATGTGTATGGGTGCCTGCCGAATTACTGGAAGCGGAGTGACTGTGAGAACCTCCCGAATTGACAGTAATTGTATGTGAATGGTTTCCCGCACTTGCCGCCGTTCCGGATATAGAATGTGTATGTGCACCAGCGCTTCCCATCCCACCAGTATAGGTTGGACTTGTTCCATTACCATTGAGGCCATACACTCCTGTGTTTGACGAGCTTCTAGCAACCCACTCTTGTGCATAAGCATGAATATGATTGCCAGCACTTGCCGCCGTACCACTCACTGTATGCGTGTGTGCTCCTGTTGAATTGCTTGAGGCAGTATGTGTATGTGCGCCACCTGAATTGACGGTAACTGTATGAGAATGATCTCCTGCTGAATCGCTTGACGCATCATGGGAATGGCTTCCTGCACTGCTTATAGAGGCACTGGCACTATGGGAATGTGATGGTATTTCAATGGTTGACAATTGATGCTCCTTTGCACCGGCTGTTTTTCCAAGTGCATTGAATTCTGTATCCGCACTATCCATACCAACTGCCACCCTTGATCGAAGATCAGGAATATTGAATGTAGTTGCACCGTCGCCGGCTCCATACAATGTCTGAATCACATTGAACAGATCACTATATGTTGATCTACTTACTTCCTGCCCTTGACACAGCAAATAACCGTCAGGAGCATTTGCTCCTGCAAATAGAAGGATAGTACCTGCCGGGTTTGCATAGCCTTTAGGTCCTTGTTTTCCTTCCTGACCTTGTGGGATACCTAGATTCAACACTGGTTCTTCGCCTGTTCCTGTGATACTTGCTGTTGCATCTTCCCCAGCTTCGAGTGTCGTCACTTCGCCGATCGTCAAGTTCGGTACAAAGTCGCCGTTTTCAAGCTTCTGCTGAACCTGCTGGGCAATGCTGTTTGCTGACTGGGCAGCTGAATTTGCTTGATCTCTTGCAGTATTCGCTTGTGATGTAGCGGTATTTGCTGATTGAGTGGCATTATTCGCATTTGTGATTGCCGTATCAGCCTCCTCAATCTTCTCATTCGTTTCTGTAATCAAACCATTTACGGATGTGATTAACCCGCTGACTGTTTTCTGCTGATCCTGCGCTTCATCAATTAGATCGTTCAAATCACTTTCGATTTCATCAAACTGGGCTTTGTAGTCACGATCATAAAGCTCACGCATATAATCTTCTACAACCTGAGTCCACTGATCATCAGAAGGAAGAACGACCGTTCCATAAGGTGCAGGTGTACATCTCAGAGAAAGCTGTAATGTCTTTTCAATATGATTCGCATCCTTAGGATCGACTAGACCTATGGATATGTAAATCTGTCCATCCTGTAAAAAAGCTTCGGCCGGAATGTCGAAGCTGTCATTTTCAAATACTGCCAGTGTTGCCTTGAATGCTCCTGATCTCATGAACCAGCCAATGGAAGGCTGAACAATATATGAAGCGTATTCATCATCATCATTCACGAAAGTAACCGGAACATTCGATGATCCCTGTGCTGGAATAATATCCGAATCACATGTCAGCTTTAGTCCGTTTCGAGTAATTGTTATCATTTATTCATCGCCTCCTCCAGCCTTTTTAATCTTGATTCAAGATCTTCAATCTTTTTCTGCTGTTTCTGATATCCATAAACTAATAAAGATGTGATCTGAGAATAATCAATGGAATACATTCCTTCTATTTCGTCCTGATCAACGATAGGATAATCTTCAATTCCGTATTTCTTGAATATTTCAAGCACATCCTGAGCTATCAGTCCGATATTTAAGTTTTGGTCGTTTTTCTTATACCGGTAAGTTTTTATTTTAAGATCATTCAGAACATTAAGATATTTTTCATCCACCAGCTGAATGTCTTTTTTCAACCGAATATCAGATGCACTCGATATACTTGGATAAGCGGTTATTCCACCTCCAGTATTGCATAGTAGTCTATGAGTGTAATCTGAAGTAGAATAATCGTTTCGAAAATCTATAAAGCAAGGAGAACCCCAAATTTCAAAGCCTTGTCCTGCATTACAATAAAAATCATGGTATGATCCATGATAATAAATAGGTTGATCACCTGCATTTATTTCAATAGGAATATCTCTGCTAACCTGACCACCGGTATAAATTGTACTAATTTGAAATCTATATTCATTGTTGTTATGAATATTTATTCGAATACCTCCGCCTGCGCTGTTTTGCTGATCTCCTATCTGAATCATTTCAGCATCTATACTATTTGCATCAAGACCACCAGTATAGATATTCGTTACGTTTAACGCTCCAGGATTCAGAGTAGATTCAAATGTTACTGTTCCGTTTGTAGATGTGCTTTTCATCGTCAGCACACCATCAACAACACCGATAGTCAATGTCATAGTGAAAGTACCTGACATTTCGCCATTGTAGATTCTTTCTGCATAAAGCATATCTCGTGAAGATATATAGCCACTGTTATCAATATCCCAGTTGCTAAATTCTTCATCAGTTGGAGTATAGTTTCCTAGAATGGTTTGTTTAATTTTTTCAATATCACCATTTTTTATGACATACGTCTTTTGGGTCGTTGACGATATAAGTGAACCGTTTATGTTGGTACCATTGATATCCCCACCATTAATCGTTGAGCCTTCTATCTCACCGCTGAACGTTCCGTTTTCCACAACAATATCTTTTGTTGTCAAAACACCAGTATCAAGATTCCAGCTGTTTTTTCCTAGCCTATCGGACAGTATGCCAGTTATGATAGCATTTGCTATCAAGCCATTAGGTCCAAATGCATTTTCCCAAATCCAATCCGTATTTTCAGGATTTCTTTTATTTGAAAATTCCAAACCGGCAGTACCGTATGCAGTTGCACCAAAATTAGGTGAATCAGGATCAAGATCTTCCATTTTTATTGCCCTGACGTCTAACAGTTGAGCAATTTGCCTTTGGATCTGCAATGATGCTTTCGTACCGTCAATGATACCTTGAATATACTGTCCCATGACCGTACCTGTTCCTTTATCAATGACCTTGTCAGCTGCTGAAATCGTGCTGGATACATTATCGATGTAATTGTATGGTTTCGACCCGATTACAACACTCTTAACACAATCCAGGATGCAGTCATAAACTAAAGACTGTACTCTTGATGTAGTTGTTACTCCTAGAATCTGATTCTTGCAGTAGATTGTATCACCTAGAGATACTGTTTCCAGCTCTTTTATATCAGCATAATTTATAGTATTAGCAAGAAGGACCATATCGCACTTAATCGTTACATTAGGTGTATCAATTCCTGCTTCATACTGTTCTTCACATTTTGCCTGTAAGGCATTGTCCAGCTCTGCTTGCGAGTTACAGATGATCATACCTTCAGTATCTTCACTAGACTGGACATCTTCTGCTAAACGCACATCAGAAAACTCCATAACAGCCTGTTTTACAGTTGGATAATTATCAATATTATCTGAATCTACGTAGCCGTTATTGCTCATCATGCGTCCGTTATAGGCTTTTGGATAGATACGAGTTACGACCTCTGAGCTATCTATTTCAACGCTCATTCCATTCTCGGGAATATTTTTTCCGTAAAGCAGCTGTACTCCATGATCAGATCCAATCTTTTTATTGATAATGACCTCATAGTTGTTATAAAGTACCTCTCCACCCCATCGATTGATAAATGAATTTTCATCATCGCTCGTCAGTGCTTCCATAAGATTTTTCATGACATAGTAAGCAGTCGATAGTGATGTAATATCAGATGATCCACTATACTTTGTTCCCTGTGTCATGATATCCAGGGCCTGTTGGCCGTTCTTGTCTGTTGGTCGTACATCAAGCAACATACAGTCATTTTTACTATCAAAGAAAATTGGCTGGGCAGTTGCACTTACTCCGCTTTCATCTTTATCGGTATTGAATATACGGAAAAGCTGATCATCTTCAAGAAAAGACGGCACCTTTAATACAGCACCGTCTTCAATCAGTTTCCATCTTCCTTCCGGATCTCTTGGATGCTCAATAGTAAGCTGCCACGTTTCTGTATCTATTTCACATACAGTAGGCATCAGCACAGCATCACCATTGACATCGTAATTGGTATTTGCTGGCGAGTAAATTTGAATCATGCTTTCCACCCCCAGTATGGTATAACTTCTAACTGAAATCCCGATGAAACACTGATTTCATTGGATCCATGCAAAAGATGAAGCTTGTCATAATCGCCTGTAACAGATGTATTCATGACCGTTCCATCTGTCCTATAAGCACTCATCCTTCGTGTATCGATCGTAAGATTCTGGCCAACATTTGCCGTCATTTCATTCCCATTTACACTAAGAGTACACATTCCTTCGCCAGTGATTTTATATACTGGCATCGATTCCTGAAAAGAGTTATTCAATATTCCTGATGAAGGAAGCGTATAAGATTCCTTTCCTGTGATTTCGAATTCATATGGAATACAAATGAATGTAACAGTAAACTGACCATATTTTCTGACCTGTCTTGCAATATCACCATGATCAACCCATAATACTTCATAATAGCTGTCTGGAGTTTCCGTAAATGAAAGTTTACCATGACCTAACAGCCATTCTTTTAGATTACGCAAAGTTGATAAAAATCGTTTGTTTACAATAGAAAGAGTACATTTTATTTCTATATTCTGTACGGATCCATTTGAAGTTACCAGCGATCCTACTCTTCCAGGAATGTTTGTTTGAGTATATTTTTCATTAGCAGATTTGATTTCAGGGAGATCATACAGAAAACTTCCAAATTCTTCTGGGCGTTTTTCTTTAAAGTAAAAACTTACTGCTTCTTTTACCATCTCATCATCCTCCCTTCACAGCCAATACAGCTTTGTATCTATTTCCAATCTTTTTTATCGTATAATTTGCGATATCTTCACGAATCGTACGATCGCCTACATTTACAGAATTATCAATTTCAATGATTAAACCTTCAAGAAGTCTGCCAACATCAAAAGAATCGCTTGAAGAGATAAAACCGGATGACAAATCAACACCTGTATCAATCGTTGCCATCGCATCTTTATTCATTTTGTCTAGCGCTTCATTTACAGCCCCTGCTTCATCGTCAATACCTACTGCCATTCCTAACGGAATCCATTTTCCAATTTCTTGTTCCATAAGCTTTGATGGAGAGGCAATTCCAAAGAAACTTTTAACGCTATTGAATACATTTGAAGCAGCATCTTTTACACTGTTTACAAGACCTCCTACTGCTCCAGTGATACCATTTTTTATTCCATTGATGATATCTTTTCCAAGTTGAACCCATTTAATATTTTTAAATCCTTCCAATGCTTTTTTGCCAATTTCTACAATTTTTTCCTTAATTGTAGATCCTACGCTTCCGATTCCTTTTCCAATGCTGCTGATAATCGTCGAACCTAAATTCAGCCAATTGATTGCTGTAATAGTATCCCATATAGCAGAAATGATTTGTGGCATATTGGCAATAATGACAGGTATTGCATCAATCAACCCCTGAACAAGCGTTACAATGATATTAAATGCAGTTTCCAGTATTTTAGGAAAATTATCATTAATGCAGCCTGCAATATTTGATACGATTGTAGGTACATATGCAATCAGATCAGGCATTGCATTTGCAATACCTTGTGCAACATTTAATAAAAGATCCATTCCTGCATCTACTATTTCACCAAAATTTGTTCTCATTTCTCCTGTAAACTGCATGATCATTGGCAATACATTCGATAATACTTCAGGAATACCAGAAGCAACTCCTGAACTGATAGATTGTATAAACTTTAATCCTTGTTCTTTCAGCAAAGGCATAGCCGTTGTGATAAAGGTTCCTACTGCACCTGGAAGAGCCATGATAATGTTTCCGAGAGCTGGAAATAAATTATCAAAAAGATAGGTAGATGCAGTTTCGATCAATGCATTCAATGATGGCTGAATATCTTTTCCAAGGGTTAAATTTCCTAAAAAATTCTGTGCAGCAGCTTTCATGGATGCAAATGATCCTGAAAGTGTTGTTGCTGCTTCTTTAGCAGTTGTACCGGTAATATCTAAATTTTCCTGAATAACATGTATGGCACTGTAAACATCCGAAAGATTACTTATATCATATTCAACACCGCTTAGTTCTTGTGCCTTAGCAAGGAGTCTTTCCATCTCTTCCTTAGTGCCACCATATCCTAATTTCAAGTTATCCAGCATGGTGTAATTCTGTTTTGCAAATCCTTGATATGCATTTTGAATGAGCTCCAAGGATGTACCCATTTTATTGGAGTTATCAGCCATATCGATAATAGCCTGATTGGCTGCTTCTGCCGCCTTAGCAGTATCTCCACCTAAAGACTGCAATAATGAAGCAGCGAAACTTGTTGACTGTTCCATATAACTGTTTGCACTTATTCCAGCAGTCCGATATGCTTCAGCCGCATAGGCTTTCATTGTATCAGCACTTTCTTTGAAAAGTGTTTCGATACCTCCGATAGATTGTTCAAGTGCTGCTCCTTCATTAATCGCCATTGATAATGCTTTTCCGATTCCTGCAGCAGCTATGGCTGCTTTAATTTTAGAAACAATAGAACTCCCTGCTCGTTCTCCGGCAGCTTCTGCTTCACCGCCAAGAACATTTTCAATACTTCCTTTTATTCCATCGGCTGATGGTATGATCTGGACATAAGCTTTAGCCAGTTCTGTTCCTGATGACATACTATCCAACCTCCTTTAAAATTCTTTGTCTTTCTCTTTCAAAAGCATCCGCTGATCTGAATGATAAAACATTGCTTTCATTCGATAATTTCCCTGTCAGCTTATCTGTTATTGATGTAGGTCTATTCCTTCCCTTGGAACCATCCTTTGTTTTTGACCATAAAAGATAGGTAAGCCTGTCAACAGCCATAGCCAACAGTATTGTTTCAAACGGATAATTTTGTTTCTGCATTTTTAGTTTTATTCGGGATCCCTCTTTCAGGCCAGCAGAAAAAAGAGCTACCTTACGCAAAGGAAGCTCTCTATAATTGAAAATATGATATGTTTCAGCAAGATCGCACTGAAGCGCATCTTCATCCTCCTTTATCATGCTGGCGAGGGTCATTAGTTTTTTAATTCTTTTGTTGACGTCATTATTTCTGTGAATTCCTGTATAAAATCTGATGCCTTTATTCTTCCGTTTTTTCTCAGAAAATTTTTCAGATTTTTATATTGCTTTTCTCCAAGCAAATGAATGCTGGCATCAACGATCACGCTCATCTCGCCTTTATCAAGCTTTGTCAGCAATTCAAGAAGTTCCCAGTCATCCAAAGCAGTATCGCTTATTGTGTATGAGAACCCTTTCTTGGTTTTTCCTTTAATCATTATGCTGACGCTCCTTTGATATATTCGTAATGTGTGTTTCCATCACTGTCAGGAACCGCTGCAATCGTCACTTCATATCCGATAGCTTCATCATCTTTATATACGATATCGCCCAGTTCCGTTATATTGGCACATGGAATCACGACTCTTTTTAGGATTCCGCCTTTTAATACCATATCGACAACCCATGAGCATGGATCCAGCTCATCACTGTTTGCTTTCACTGTCAGTCCTTCAGCCAGTGTTCCTGAAACATTTTTTTCTCCATAGATTGATTTCAGAACTTCGATATTTGCTGACTCGATTAGTGTGAAGCTGAACGTATCCTCCTTGCTTGTTTGTAGTGTCAGCACTGTATCTCCACCCCAAGCTTTCACATTATCGCTTTCAGGTGAATTTGAATTTGTAAGACCGTCCTCACTGATATACCCAAGAGAAACAAAACCTTCGTCAAGTTCAGCACTTGCATCTGTTGGAAGTGCAGTTTTAAGCGGAGCACGATAAATAGCACCGCCAATCTTAGGTTTACCGGTAGAAACATATTCTGCATTTGACATTCCTATAATCCTCCCTTTCAAAAAGTCAGGTCATATACCGCCTGATATCTGTATTGCTTTTTTGTTGTATCTGTGAAATTGTAGTCTCCGTTTAGTCTTGATTTTGAAACTGAAGGAAGTGAAACGATACTGTCCATTGCCTCTTTCACTTTCTCATTCAGATTCGCAGCTTCATACATGGATTCAGCATAGGACTGAATTGCAATCGTTGCTGAATTGATAAAATTTTCCCTGCTGCTTCCTGTTTTTTCAAAAACTACATATCTTTCAGGAACGCTTGCAGGCTTTTCAAGATAAACAGGAACATCCAGTTTTTCACTCAGATAGTCAAGAATAATCTTTTCAATCATCATTGACCTCCTAACGATTTCAAAATCGTATTATTTTGATAGTTTTCTTTAATTGCTTTTGCACTTACAGCTCCTATGGATGCATTCACACGTGTTTTTCCAGTCATGTATGTAACCTCATACCCGTCACCAAGTTTTGACTGTGCCTGATAAGCAAGGTGTGTGCATATATTCATCATTTCCTGTGATTTCAACAGACTGCGCACTCCTTTGCTGATCAGTCTGACTCTGACCTTACTCATATCTTTCCACCATCACTTTTTTATTCCATGAAAGAGGA
Organism: Traorella sp. mt218; assembly: GCF_055420025.1. Classification (NCBI taxonomy): domain Bacteria; kingdom Bacillati; phylum Bacillota; class Erysipelotrichia; order Erysipelotrichales; family Erysipelotrichaceae; genus Traorella; species Traorella sp. mt218. The sequence continues at coordinate 43,861 of NZ_JBVAYM010000001.1, read as the reverse complement.
ATGTTCTCTTCAATTCCTTCTATTGTGAAAGCGAATGAATGCCACGTCTTTCCAAAAAATTTGATTTTTTTGTTCTCCCAGTCGTGAGTGTCTCCTTTTGGAATTGCAAGCGTGTAGACAGCTTTTTTCCCTGTAAGATCAATCGATGTAGTGATATCATCCGTTGATGAAGGGGCCACAAGAACATTTTCAACTTCTACTTCTGTTTCAGTATAAATCGGCCGATTAAATGCATCAGCACCCGTCTGTGTCTGTTCACAAAGTATAACGGTAATCCCTTTAATCATCATAAAATTCAATCACTCCGTATCTTTGTCTTTTAAGACCAAGTCTTGAAAGCTCTGATTTTTTAATGAAAAGGCCTCCGCCTGGTACTAGGAAAGTACCGCTCACTGTATATCCTAAAGCTGACTGACTTGCCTGTGTCATAGGTTCACTGTTTGTAGATGTCATAAGCGTTCTAGCTACAACATCTACCACAACAGATTTGAACACATTTTCAAGAAGTTCACCACTAACCAGCATTTCATCGATATCTTTTCCTACTTTTTTTGCTTCCTGTCTCAAGCTGTCACATACTACAGGAATGAGCTTTTCTGCTTTTTCTGCTTCTTCTTCCGACAATGGCCGAAACAGACTGATAATATCTTCTACTTTCACATAGTCTTCCATAATCATCACTGTTCCTTATTTCTCTGCTTCTTTATCTGTGGCTTTGGAACCTCTTTTTTTCTTCAAGAGGTTTCCAGTCGCCACCTTTGATTGTACATTCTGTATCAATAACTGATTTTGTCTTCGTATTGATATACTTCATTATGCACCCTTAATGATTCTTGCGAAAGAAGAAGCATCAAGAATGCCCCATCCCAGATAGATTTCTGCACGAATATATACCTGATTGTATCCCTGCAAATCCTTTCCTGAATTGTCAGGGTCACCATATTCGATTACTTTCATAGGGATTTCCTTTGCATAGCCCCATTTGAACATATTGGCGAAATCTCCAACAATGGCTTCATCAACATCTCCATTGGAAACTGTCTTGTTCACATCAACAGCAAGTCCGTTGATTGTTCCAGGCTGTCCGCCCCATGCCAGTTCAGGGTAAAGTCTTTCATTTGCAGAATTTTTCAGCGCAGCCAGTGCCTGACGTGCTGTTGGTGATAAAGCCATACCGCTAACTTCACCATCAGAACCTTCAACAAGCGCAATTGCAGATTCAATATTGTCATCAATGCTTGCTGCTACATAAGTTACAGTCTGAGTGACTTTAGAATCAAAATGATTATTTCCAACTACTGAAGAAGCTGATCCTGTACGAGGATTGAACCCGTGGAATGCAGCAATATCAAGACCCTTAGCTACTTTAGCAGCAAATCCTTCATTGAATGCTTTTAAGATATCCACCTTTGCTTCCTCTGAAGCATACATGAATTCATCACTGACACGTGCACCATACTCAAATTTAATAGGCACGATCGTTACTGGTGCAAGCGATACACCACCATGACTCTTTTTACCATTTTCAGCTACGATATCGATTTCACTATCCATCGTAAACGTGAATTCTTTCATTCCATTGAAAGGAATCGGCTGCTGTGTTCCAAGCTTTGCTAAAGATGATTTTCCTTTCACTTTGTTAATAAGATCCGTTACTAATTCAGGATCAAACAATGTTCCTTTACTTAATTCTGTTGCCATTTTTCTACTCCTTTGTCAAACTTTTTGCTAATTTTAAATACGCTTCATCCTTGGTATCTTTCAGAGGATCCTCTGTTGATCTCAAAGGTGCTGTACTCTTGCGAGCTGAACTCAATAACTTCGCAAATGCTTCTGCATCATTGCGAATTGATTCTTCATCAGTTCCCGTAAGTCTGCTAGCCATTTCATAAGGAATTCCATACTCCTGTGCGATTCTCGTTTTTGCCGAGTCGGACTCGTATTTCGCATTTTTTGTCTGTAACTCCTGAATGGATTGCTTATTTTTCTCCAGCTCTCCATTCACCTTTTTCAATTTGGCTTCATAATCAGCGACTGTTGAATCATATTTTTCAGCCTTTTCTTTTAGTGATTCATAATCGCCATACTTCTTGGTGACCGTTTCACGCTCTCGTTTCAGGCGATCAGCGATCATAGAATCAAATTCTTCTTGTGTTTCAATTGGTTTAAATTCTGTCATGTTTTCCTCCATTCCCACTTAACCCGGTGGTATCGGTCATCTATACTAAAAAAGACATCCTTTTTTTAGAATGTCTTTAATAGCTAATTTTTTGTTTTCTCTTTTCCTTACTTTGACTGCAGGCCCAATAGGCTAGAATAACACTATCCATAAGCGATATATCAATATCTTCACGTAATGATCTATATCCAAAACCACCGTTTGAGCCAATAGCTCTTTTTTCACAATTCGTTACTGATCTTGTCAGTGAAGGCTGATTCATGTGAGTCAGCTTTTGTTGAAAAACAGCCAGTTCAAAAGAAGCATTGGCATTGATGATTTCCTTGACCGCTGGCAGAATGATTGATTTTTTAAATTTCGCATCTTTCAGTTCTTCCTTTAGAATATTCTGACCATTTGCACCATCGATTACGACCTGAGCAATATCTGCCTTTTTAAGAAAAGCAATGATCCATGCATTGCCGGCTCTTACTTCACGGCAATCAATAGCCTCTACGAATATCTTCCCATCAGATGTTTTAACAGCTATAGACATAGAAACATTGTTCCCCTCGTGTCCATATTTGATACCTACATATAGCTTTCCTTTCAGTTTAGGAAGTGATCCTGCTTTCAATTCAAGCCATTCTGTTTCACTGATAGCCGATTTCTGATTATATCTAAGCCATAGGCCCAAACGCTGTATGTTAAAGTCAATCTCATCACTTCCAATTTCATCAGTGACCGACCTTTCTGTAAAGACCGTTCCTAATGACGGATTGGTTTCATACCACAGATCTTTATCCCGTACATCTGACTGACGGGCAACTGACCATTCTGCCCATCCTGAATTTTCAAGACCGCCTTCTAAGCATTTCTGACGATACTTCATGAAAACTGTTCCTGAAGAAACTGGCGTAGGCGGTGTACCGCAAAAAATTGTCTGTGGATTTTTGCTATCCGTAACTACATACTTCAATGCTGATTCCTGATCATCTGTATATTCCTGTGCTTCATCTATGACAAGAAGATCAAAACCTTCACCAAGGCCACCTTTTGAAGATCTAGTGCGAAAATCAACACGTGCATCGCTTTCTCTTATGTAGATACACTCTCTTCCAGTGGCTCTAATAGATTTATAATATATACCAGCTTTATCTAAAAGACTGCATAGCCTTTCCCATGCACTGTGTGAAGTTGTAGTTCTATGGGCTGTATGAAGCACTCTCTCGCCGTTTTTTAGAGCATAAAGCTCACGCATGGCCACAATTTCATTTTTTCCATTTCGTCTTGGTACAGAATAGCCGAATTTCGTATGAACCCATAGTCCATCCTCATTCACGGCAAGGATATCCGCCATCATAAGCTCCTGCCATTCCTGTGCTTCCCTACCAGTTGAATTGTATATTTCAATTGCTTCCTGACCTTTTGTTTCAAAATAAGGTAAGATAACGGATTGAGTGGGTGTCTGACGACCTTTTCTGTGTTCAGCCATTTACACCCTCCTGTTTTTATCTTTTTCTTTTATGTCCGACAATCATAGGACATCACCCCCATCATTCATTGATTTTATTCTTCAAATAATGTATAATAAACGTAGATAGAGGTGGTCCTTCGCCCCATATTGGCGGGGGGTCACCTCTATTTTTTATATCTATAAACTTTTATTGAATTTGTTTGTAATACAATAACATCCATGTCACTTTTACTACTTCTTCTGATTCTGTAATCAATATTTGCAACTATTCCCTCAAGTGATACAGATTTTCCTCTAAAATCCAGGATTATACCTCCCGGATTTTCTTTAATTTGCTCTATTCCTCTTCTTACTGCTCCATCTACTGATTTTATCCCTGATACTGTTTTTAAATCCCAGTAATGATTCCTCCATAGATAATCTGGTGTCTTAACACCATCAACTAAAGATTCAATTAGCAGCTTTATATTTCCACCAAAAGTTTGATGTATTAATTCAGCAACTTCAATTTCATTTCTATGCTCATTAACTTTATAGCCATTTTCATAAATGACCTCACCTTCATTCGGAGTAGCAGTACCGTAATAAAAAGGAGTTACGTCTTTCCCCAACAACTGACTAACTCCGACTGTTTTTCTTTTTTCAATTTCCTCTTCATTTCGCCAATCCTTTGAATGAACGTTTTGTATTTTTCCATCACCCGGATAATAGTCAACGGTGCAGCGGCAATTGTTATGTCTGCGATATACATCACGAGGTACATTTGGATATGAATATGTGCCAGCTAATGATCTGCACCAGTCACAGCACCCGCCCATAAGCTTTCTGACAATCTTAGGCTTCATCCCACTTGATGCATGAAATTCAGCATTTGCTTTGACAGAATCATCCACGATACTTTGCGAAAATGTTTTGACCGGATCATTGAGAATCCATGAAACATCATCGAAGTTATCTTCTTTCGCTAAACGATTTATAATTCCATCAATGCGTTCCTGATTCAATTCAGGAATGATTGCTTTGATTCCTAAGTTTGCCTGATCATTTAGAAGTGTCTGAATCTGTCCAGTAGCTTCAGTAATCAATGTATAGTTATTCTTCATCGTTGGATCAAGGATCTTTTGTGCGATGTTATAATACATTTTTCCATCCGGAAGAACATCTGATGAAAGATTGTTTAAATAAGACTTGGAAAGCATTTTACCAACTTCGTAAGCATAGTCATATGCATCTTCATAGGTAGCTTTACCGGATGTTATCTTTTCAGCAATCCTTTTCACAGTATCATTACTGTTATATTGATTATCAAAATCATCTCTGATTTTTTTTAATAGTTCAGGTGCGATATCATCCATATCAGCACCTCCTATTCTTCTTCAGATACGATTGGATCCAGCTCACTTGATTCAATTCCCGTAAGATCTCTTAAGTTATCTTTGTTGAAATAATTTGGTACAGCCTGATTGATCTTTACAGCACCATCACCAATTATAGAAAGCATAGCTGCATCCGGTTCAAATATTGGTTCCCATACAGGCTTTGTTAGATAAAGTTGCCTTCTTATGTAAGGAAAATCATCACGTACACATGCTGCCAGAAAACCGACATTAAGAAGGCAGCTTCCAAATACCCGTTGTGCTTTTCTAGCTGTTAGTCTGAGATTTTCATGAGAAGCTTTGATTGCTTCCGCACTTGATGGATTATCCGATACGAATCCAAGATCATCAAGTGTCAGTCCATTTTCTCCTGCAAAAAGAGAAGCAAAGGTTCGCAATTGTTCAGTATAAGGACTCATGCTTTGTTGTGTAAACTGGCCTAATGTAGGACTGTCACCATCTTCATCTTTCGTAAAAGAAAGCATTGAGCTCATTGTTGCTTTCCATTTTTCAAGTGGATCTGCATCAGGATCAAGTCCTACTACATATTTCTGTGGAAACGAATAAAACTCTGCTGAAATTTCAGAACGCTTGATGGTTCTCAATGCTGAATTGACGATTGACATATTTGCTCTGGAAATACGTGAATGTCCAAACGGACGAACCGCATCAGGACGATAAATAACCGGTACCAGCAATGGATAAGAACAGTTATTCGTGATAATTTCAGATCCCTTTATATTCTTTCTAAAGATTTCTGTTTTTCCTGCTGTAAAATAAGCTTCTATTGACGGCCGACCGTAATTATCACGATCTAACACTGCATATCCTTCAGTCAAAAGATTTGTAATCGGATCAATGATGCCTGTTGCATTGGCTCCGTCTATGACCTGCAGACGTGGAAAACCGTCATCATCTTCAGAAATATAAACAAAACAGCATGATGAAATTAAAGCTGAAAGAATCGCTGAATCAAAAAAGATATCCTGATTATTCATCTGGAATATCTCCATTAAATTGAAGTTATCGTTTTTAAAATCTCTAAATACAAGTCTGTCTGCCAGATTATCCACTGACTTTGCACACCATCCTAAAACAGACTTTAGATTTTTCATGGATGGCGGTGTCATCGGACTGATATCCTTTGCGATATTCTTCATCTCGTAATATTCGTAGCGCAATTTAACTCTTGTCCTTTTTTGATTAAGCTTCTTTCTTAAATATTCGATACCTTTGTAATCCATTTTCTACTCCTTTCCATTTTCACGAGAAAATTTGTGCAGTACGGCAGGGAAGATCTTTCGCCCTCGCGGGGAGGGAGGTATGCCCCCATGTAAAAATGCGCTTTTTTACAATTTATTCTGATCTATAACTAGCCCAATCCATTGATAAAGGCAATATTCGATTACTGATCACTTCTTCTTCCTTTTTAATTGCATTTGGAAGGTGATCAGCTTTGGCTCGGTTGCAAGCCCAATGGGCCAATTGCAGATTGTCAATATCCGAAGGGTGGCCTCCTCTAGCAATCGGAATGATGTGATCTACACATGCTGACAAAGGATGAGGATATTTCAGTGAAAAGTCAACAGGTTTTCCGCAGATACCACAAACTGTCTGAGTAGCAAATACTTTTTTCTTATTCTTCTCAAACGATCCTCTGTGCGTTCCGTATCTTTCAGCTCCTTTATTTGCCATTCTTCCTTCACTCTCCTTTGTTGCCTCAAAGCAGTACATGAAAACAAAATAATAATTAAGGAGGTATAAATTTCTTCATGTACTGCTCCCAGATAACAAAAAAGAGATCTTTTTGATCTCTTTCCAATTTATCTACGATAACATAATAACACGTTTTTTTGGTTACATTGTCGCAACTTTCATTTTTTCTTAAAAATATTTGCTAATGCTTTATTAACATGCTTATACATATTCTGTCTATTAAAATGATATTTTTCAGCAATCATTTCATGATTCTTTTTATAAACATATAAATCTTTAATCAATTTTTCGTCCCGTTTGTTTAACATTCCAAGAATTGAATCCACTTTTTTATTATTGCGAATGCAATCTTCTTTTTCTTCGATAATCTGCGATTCAATATGAAATAATTCATTTCTTCTATCCTTATGTAAATCATGAACAACATAAACACCATCTAATGTTGGAGATTTAACACCTAGAATCTGTACACCTATCTCTTCTAACTTATATTCACATTCAATTTTCTTTTTTTTGCAGTAAATATATCTTTTACATTGAATTTTGAAATCCTCAATTTCATCTTTTATTGTGACCATCTCTGATCCTCCAACTCAGCGATCCTTTTCAACAATACTTTATTTTCCTTTTTCAATTCTTTGATATTATCCAATTCCTTATCTATTTCCTTTTTAACTTCATCTGAACATTTGGAATAGATAAGATTGTTATGAATAAATTTTTCTAAGTCCATGATCTCACCTCCAATAACCAAGTGAACGCAGCCACTCAATAAAATCATTTTTATTTATGATGACATCCTCATCTATGTGATTATTCCATTTAAAATCACTTATTGCCATTTCTGTTGTTATCACTCCATCCGCCCAATCTGTAAATGTCTTTTTATCTCGGTCTGCCGCTAAAGGAGTAGGCCATAACAATTTATAAAAGTCCATATTATAAGCTCCTAGAATGGAAGATCATCCGATGAAATATCCACTGTATCACTGCCAAATTCGCTCTCAACGTTCGTATATTCGCTTTGGTTATAATTTACCTGTCCATATGTGTTTGGTGTTTCCTCTGCCCTCTTTTGAGCCAATATTTGTACACTATCACATACCACCTCAGTCACATAAACAGTGCGATCGCTTCTATCTTTGTAATTACGTGTCTGTATTCTGCCTTCTACTCCAAGCAATGCTCCCTGCTTTACATAATTTGCCATAAAATCAGCACTTTGCCTCCATGCTTGGCAGTTAATGAAATCTGCATCCTGCCCGCCTTCCTGATTGCTTGAAAATCTTCTGTTGACTGCAAGTGTAAAACTTATAACAGAAATACCGGTGTTTGTTTTTCTTAATTCCGGATCCCGTGTAATGCGACCTACCAATACAACTCTGTTGATCATTCTTTCACCTCCTACAAGCACTCATATATTTCAATGTATGTCTTTAACATTTCTCTGTAATTCTCGTTGATATTTTTGAGGATCTCTAACGCTTCAAACAGTGTCATATCCTTTTCATTAAGCTTATTGACCTGCTCTAATCTCATGACCTTCTCTAATGCACTGGTGAAGCTAGGATGATAGGTCAATGCTTTATAGCATACCTCATCATTTTTATTAATGTATTTCTCGCATACTGTAAACTGATCATCCTCAGCTTTGATAAAGTATTTATTGTTTATTTGAATCATACTTCAACCCCATTCTTTTTGCATAATAACACTCCATGTTTCGGCATAGAATATTCTTGTTTTTTAATAAAATAATCGCACTCGATATATACGTGAGCTGGGTATAATTCACTTTTTATGGATGTATGGGCTACTGATAATTCATTAGCATTAGTTATACTTGCAGCTTCTATTTCTCTAAGAAGAACATTAAAATTATTTTTCTTTACACAAATTTGATCATGAATACAATCCTCGCATTTTGTCCTGTTAATTATTGTTGCCATATTATCTCCTTTCACTGGTTAGCTTTTGTTATCGGATAAAATCGGTCCTCTTGATATTCAATAATACTTTCAAAATGATATGAAACGCTCAATTTATCAAAGCTCATTACCTTCAAAATTTGACAAGGTATCTTATACTCATCATCCCAAACCCACATGCCTTCATGAAGTTCTTCAAATTTGTATGGATCTGGATATAATAATTCATAATATCCATCAAGCTCTTGTCTGCAAGATTTATATTCCTCGACAAATTCAAAGTGTTCATTTATGAGCTGAACAATTAGATTATGCTCCTTTTGCAAATCTTCACCAGCCAAATTCGCTGAATTATTTGCTTCGAACCATATCGCATCAAATGCAAGGATGATTTCTTCTTTAGTCATCATCATCCATGCACCACTCTTTCCATTCTTCATTATCCCACGTGCTCATTATACTCTCGGTATCGTCAATGTTTAGTGATAGAAATATACACGCTTTGTTTAAACCTTTTTCAAGCTTTCTTATATACTCAATATCATCTTCTGCTCTACTGTTCCAAGCCTTAACAGCTTTCTCACCATACTCTGCATTATAAAAGCAAACATCGGCGCCACAGTTTAAGCATGTAAACACAACTGTTTTCATCATAGGTGCTACCATCTTTTTAACCTTTTTTCCACAAAACGGACATGGTTTTAATTCTTTCATTCAATCCACCCCAATTCTTTGCATTGCTGATTGATTGCTTTCAATTCACTAATTGTTATTGGAAGGCATGCATCCTCATCAGTTAAATCGCTTTTTAAAAAAGTTTTTGTATCCAAAAGAAAAGTAATTACTGCTTCTTTTTCTTTACTTTCATACAAACTGCAACAAGAAGCTGACAGAAACCTTTCCTGTTCCTTAGGATCTAAGTCCTTTCTGATCCCTACATGCACGTATTCATTCTTTTTACATCCATAATGGAAGAAATTATATTCCGTCTTCTTTTTGCTTCTGTTCAGATACTTGCATGTTGAACAACTTCTTTTCATCGCATAACCTCGCTATACCCCATCAACAAAAGCTGATTCTTTAATCCATTAACACTCCTTGAATACTTTCCCAAATGCTCCCATCTTTCCGATGTAGAACCTTTTTTCTTGTTTGTCACTGATGAATGAATTTCATGTCCATTGAACTCTTTCATGTAGATGCTTGAAGCAGTTTCTCTGATCATCTTCACTTCATACATGATTTGCTTCCTCCAACAACTTCTGAAACTCTGCAATCTCTTCTTCACTTGCCTGCTGATATGTTTCATCGTCATTTTCATACCAATCAGGTAATTTACGCTCTTTGGAATTACGCATCTTCTGCTTCTTATGTTTCTCTATCTGCTCCTGTGCTTCTACAGCAGTCTTGATTCCTGCGCCTTTCCAGTTTCTCAAGATAGTGTCAATGTACGCTAAAGACCTTGCATTGTTCTTTACCGCTTCACTTAATGCCAGTTTTAAAAGATCATCGCTGTACTCATTCTGCCAGTCTGCTATTGTCTGACATTCGATTGATGAAAGTGGTCGTTTAAACTCGTCCTCAAAAAAACCTAACACATTTTCATTTTCATTATCATTCTTCATTCTACATTCTTCATTTTCATTTACATTATTCATTTTCATTGCGTTATGCTTAGGTTTGCTTTTGGTTTCGATTAGGTTTTCACTTTCTTCTTCTTTAGGTTTCTGCTCGGTTTCCTTTTTTGGTCTGCCACCTTTTGAACCATTTTGATATTTTTTAATGTTTGCAATAAGCTGTGGTTTTATTAAAGTCCATATAGCTTTTGGTGTTGCTTTTAATTCGGGTTCTTCTTCATCAAATATAAAACCACAGATACTGCTCAACACTTTTTCTCTTTCTGCTGGCTTCAACTCTTTTACAGCTTCCCAAAAACTTCTGTAAAAGATAAAGCTATCTCTTTTCATGTTTCTTTCACCTCGATTCCAAAACGTTCTGCCATAAGCCTTTTCTTAAGCTTATATAAAGGTGTCAGAACACCTTTTACATCTTCCACTACCAATTTGTCGTCCTCATAATAAACGAAGTCAGCAACGTATTTTATGGCTTTTCCATAACGTGATTTATCTATTAGAGTATATGGCACTTGACGTTGAAGGTCTTTTATTACTCCTGCCTTTTCCAATATCTTTAATTCAAGATATCTTTTGGCTTCTTTCTTGCTGTCAAATCTGATTCCATCTACTATCGTTTTGCAGTTATGATACTTAGGCATGTAGTTGATCCTCATGGTTCTTCAAATATTCCCTTGCAAGCCTGCACATTTTGAATAAGCTCTTGATTCTTTTTGCATTCTCACTTAGAAAATCTTTGACTTCTTCTCTATTGGTAGGTCTCCAATATCCGTCAAATCCACTCTTTGAACAGATCAATTCAAAATCTCTTAATTCAGCAATGATGTCTCTTACTTTTCTGTCATCCATATGTGTTTTTTTACATAGCTTTTCACGTGTTACCGCATTATCTTTTCCATATGGAATTGCATTTAATACAAGCTCCTGTGCCTGTGTTCTCAATTTTTCTGCATCCATTTTTACTCCTCTTTAAATACTCTTAATTTTCCTTTTTTAATGAAATACTCAATTTTCTTATCAATTGTTATCGGTGAAAGCTGATATTTATTTATGAATGCTTCGTTTCCGATTGTGTGACATTCAATATGATGTTGTCTGCACAAAGGCAAGGCTCTTTTTCCTAGATGCGAAACATTCTTTCTGTTTTCGCCCATACCGATAGAATCAACATGATGAATATCTGCCCTTGATCCACATATTACACATATCCTTTTTAAACACATGGAATAGGTCTGCTTTTCATCAAATGTATATCCATAATCATCAATTAATTTCTTCGCAAATGGTATTTCCTGATCTATGCAGAAATTGATGATCGTATCTATCAGACCGTTTGCATAGGTCATATCGCATGTGCTAAGGCTTTCTACCTCTATATCTCTCAGCTTCGCATTATACGTCTGTAAAAGCATTCTTACCCATTCCTTATCCTCGCCTGTGTAATAAGAAATTTCGCCACACAAAGCAAATATAAACGCTCTCTGCTTATCCGTTATTGCCCTGTTGTCTACGAGCTTTACATTCACCTCAAGTGCTTTTCCAGTTTCGAGATACATATCATTGGCAAGCGACAATTTATAGTCCTTTAAGATGTACTCACCATGTAACTTTTGTAGCTTCGCCATATCTTTCAAGCACCTCCAAAATTTCTTCTTCTGTCTTAGGGTCTATTTCTACAAGCTGTCCTAAATCCTTCTTAGGAAGCCATATACAGTAGCACTTCTTATATTTTTTTCCTTTCGCTAACTGATACATACCTAACTGCCATTCAAGGCTTTCTATATCAACTTTTGTAGTTGTTTTTGTATCAATCAGACTTTCTTCATCCAATACATAAGCAGTCATATCCAGCCTTCCAGCGAAGCGATCCCCATAATGAACGATTTCTTCCATTGTTATCGGCTTAATTTGATACTCTTCCTTGAGCTTTAGATACTGGTTGAATGTTACCTTTTCCATATCCGTCAAACATGGCTCTTTGCCTTTCTCGTATGCTTCAATCGCTTCATGGATATGTGTACCAAAGAGTGCCTTTTCTTCAAGCACTCTCGCTGGTACATCTTTATATTTCTTAGGAAATATGAATCTTAATATTTCACTAACACTGGGTACTAGAACGCCCCCAACTAAATACTGGTGTGTCTGTTCGATAAATTCTACTTCCATGTGACCATCACGCTCGATTTAACTGGTGATTCTTTCAAAAACTTATCATAAAGCCCTTGATCCTTTAACTCTTTTGTATCGACTGTTTTACGTGTTGTTGGAGCCTTATATATAATCGTTACAAATTCATTTTCAAATGACTTTATGCCATTCTTTTCCATTGCATTAAGCATCGCCTGCTTAATTTCCTTTTCCTGCATTTCCATCTTAGCTTTTTCCACTTGAAAGTCATGCAGTTTCTTCATCACTTCTTCTGCCACTGTAATATGGCCATCTTGAACCTTAACCAATTCCATTATTTATTCCTTCTTTCCTTTTAAAATTCCAATTGCTTCTGAGGCTTGATTGATAGTCAATTCGCTTAATTCATTGACTTTGTAATACTTCTTCATCCCCTCGATTCTTTCCTCACTTCCTAATTCTTGAATTATTTTAATTTGATTTTCAGTAGCCATCACTTCGGCTTTTTCTTTTTTGTTTTCTGCATTTTTAGCATTCGCCTTTGCTCTTGCTTCGATTTCTTCTCTTTGCTCCGGTGAATCTGAATCCTTGTTGTCATCAAGATTGAACAATCCATTCAAAGCATACTTTCTAGCATAGGAAGAACATGATCCTGTGACCTGTGAAGCATCCATCCCTTTCTTGGCTTCTTCCTCACGAGCATAAGCAATATTGGTGACTTCCTTATCACTATCCCAGTCGCATAATGTCGCAATTCCTTTAATATAAAAGCGACCGTCAACATTAACGACCTCATCGCTTACTACCAGTGTTGTCCTATACTTCATGCACACTGGCTTTGCAGTGTCGAAGATCGTTTCTGCATTTCTGTAATAATAATTTCCAAATTTATTGTATAGATTCTTTGGCACATTGATTTCATTCTGAATGTGTGATAGCTTTTCATAAACGCTCATTGTCTTGAAGCTATCATTGATTTCCTGTGCCATCTCTTTACTCACTTTCGGTACTGCCATTTTCAAACATCCTTTCTATCTTTTCCTCACGCCATTCTTCTTCATAAGCTAATGCTTGAAGGTCATAATATTCTTCATTCATGGCTAGTCCTCCTTGAAATATCCTTGTAAATCAGCTACTAGGAAACAGCCAATCACAATTACCAGTAAATCGAATCCGTTCATGCTTTCGCCTCCTGTGCCCTAATGACTTCATCAAGTTCTTTTCTTATCGTTTCCAGAAACTCGTCATATCGTCCTGCTGGCACTTTCACAGTCGTAGGATAACCCATCTTTAAAGCAACGGCTGTCCTTACTGCATTCCATGCTGTGTACCAGTTGAAGCTGAGTTTCTTACTTGATACTTCATCTCTGAAATACAGTTCCAATTCTTTCATTCTTTTGTCTTTGACTGGCTTTGTGTGCTCAACTGCTTTCTGCACTTCTTCGCTGATAAGCTGTCTTAATCTTTCTTCTGATAAAGTTACTTGTTCCATATAAAAAACCTCCTGTAATTTCTAACTAAACAAGTTGCTTGAAATCCTCAAGAGGTTGCCTTAAATATTAAATTGAAAATATCATACCTTATATGGTATAATTCTTGTGCAATCTCTTTGAGGTTGTTGATTGGGTGTTGCTCTCTGGTTTGCCGACTAAATAGCAACGCCCTTTTCTTATTTGATATATTCTTTTAGTGCTTCTCTTACAACTTCGCTAAAAGTCATATCATTTCTTTTCGCATAATTTTCGACTTCTCGTAATAGAGCTTCGTCAAATTTTATGCCCTTAAAGATTTTAATTGGGTTATCTTTCATAGGTCTACCCATCTTTTTTTTAGGCTCGGGCATCTATCCTCCTTTCTCTCTGGTTTGCCTATAGATATTATACTTTAGGTTAAACCAAAAGTCAAGGAAGTTTCTATGGATTTCAAAGAAATGCTTTAATTTATTTACACGTAATAATACATACTTTTTCTATTGACATACGTATTATTACGTAGTATAATATAAGCGTGATAAGGAGGTAAACATATGCCAATGACGTCTAAGGAAATGTGTAAACTCCTTAGGAAGAACGGATTCATCGAATTGAAGCATGCCTCTACTGGGCATCGCAAATTCTACAATCCTAATTCAAAAAGGACTACGATCGTTCCTTGTCACAGCAAAGACCTAAAGAAAGGCATGGAACATGCTATTCTGAAACAGGCGGGGCTTAAATAGCCCTGCTGGGTCTTATAAAAGAAAGTGAGGTATTTCTCTATGTCTACTGTTTTCTATCCTGCTGTCTTCCATAAGGCAGAACCAGATGAAGTTGGTTTCTGGGTTGAATTTCCAGATTTGCCCGGATGTTTCACACAAGGCGATACGTTTGAAGAAGCATTCAGCTATGCCCAAGAGGCTTTAGGACTCTATTTAGACGATGAAGCAAATGCCCAGTCATTCAGCAGTCCTTCGACAGTTGAGCATATTCAGCATGAATTTCCAAACGATACAGTTATGCTTGTGGGATATGACTCTATTGCTTATGCCAAAAAGTATAAGAATAAGGCAGTCAAGAAAACCCTTAGTATTCCCGAATGGCTGAATGAAGAAGCTACCAAAAAAGGCATCAACTTCTCTCAAGTCTTGCAAGAAGCACTTATATCTAAACTCTAGCATTTCTTTTGCACCCTCACGGGTGCTTTTTATTTGCAACTTTATTCAGTTTTCAAAGAACATTCTTTTTATTTCTTCACATACACATCTGTATAGAACATGTCCATGTATTCATCTTCAACGAATATATCAATCACATTGCCTTTGACTGCTCCACCGCAATCCTCAGCAATATATACATGTCCATCTATAAGAACCTCAGTTCCATATGGAATTACATTAGGATCAACCGCTATCGTTCTTCCCTCTGTGGCTATTGCACCTGTGGATGTGTTTCTGCCATTTTCTGATAACCAGTAGAACGTAATTTTGAACTTACCTAGGTATTCCCACGTGTTCCATTCCTTAATAGCTATATTCTTATTTGTTTTTTCTTCATATGCCTTTACCGGCTTCCTTGCTGGGTTCCCAAGCATAAGCACAAGAATAATTAATATAATCTTCTTCAAATTGAATTTTCCTCCAATTTATGCTAAAATTTAAGTGTCTTATTTAATAAGACGTTCTTCTGGACACCTTGGATTTTCCACACTCGAAGGTGTCTTTTCTTTTGCCTGCTTTTCCTCAATCTGTTGCATAAAGCGAATGCACGCTTTTTCAATTGCTTTTTTATCAGGCGGATGATCATAATGAATAGTTACCGAAACACCATTCAATTCAAATTCTTTTTTCATGTACGACTCCTTTCTTTTATTGCTCACTTTCTAATTGATTTATGGTAATATTTATCTGCTGGAAAGCGAGGATCATAAATGAAATCAAATAAAAAACAAATAATAAAATTTATCCTTAAAAACGAACCTGTATTAACACAAACTATTGCTGATAAATTCTATAAATCTGATTATTACAAGGCCCATGTTGATTTAAAATTACTACAACAAGATGATTTAATAATGACCCATGAAGGAACATCCGATAATATAGAATTTTTCGAGCTTACAATTAAGGGGAAAGAATACTTGAATGTCTTTAAGGAAAAAACCTTTCGCTTTTATCTTCCATTAGTTATTTCTATTTTTTCTTTAATCGTTTCAACTATCGCTTTATTGACACAGTTTCATTAATGTCAAGATGGATACAATTAAAGCTATAATAGAAATAGTCAAAGCAATCCAAAATAAAATTTCTTCCTCGTTGTAATAGATCCAATCTTTTATTTTTTTCTTCAATGTTTCACCTCCCTAATCACACTTTAAAAACCACACTTGATAAAGATCAGCAACCATTCTGTTTCTTTCTTCGTTTGAATGTTCATAAGTTAAATCAACCAATTTTTCACTCATATTCAGAACCTTTTTTCTGTCAAATAATTCATGATATTTAATCATATCTAAATAGCGATTACTGAAATCAGTTACGATCAATTCTGTTTCATGACGTTTTTTGCATTGCTTGCATTTACATATGTAGCTGATCTTTCCTATTTTCCCTGAAGATAAGACTAAATACATTTTTTTCACCTCCTTATTCCTTGAAAATAAATTTCTAATGGTGAATTTAATTCACAGTATCTTTAAAAAAAATATCCCTTGAGCATTTTAACAAATTACAGATTGACTGAATTTCGCTTGCCTTAAACTCATTTTGATTGTTTAATTTTAAAAGAAATCCCTGCTCAGATAAGCCTATTTTAAAAGCTACTTCCTTTTTTGTTAAACCTCTTTGACGAATAATTTTTTCCAATTCAAATGTGTCAGTCATATTATCCTCCTTTCGTGAATTTAATTCACACTCATAATATATACTATCTGTGAATTGATGTCAACAAAAAAATGTAATAAATTAAAAAAATGTTGAATTAAATTATACTTAATGTTATTATCATTATACGAGGTGGTTATATGCTAGACTTATATAAAAATATAAAACGATTAAGACAGCAATTAAGTATGTCGCAAGATGAACTTGCACAAAAAACTGGATATACATCGAGAAGCAGTATAGCAAAAATAGAAGCTGGTGAAGTAGATCTAAGCCAATCTAAAATTAAGGCTTTTGCTGATGCCTTATATACAACACCTCAAGCATTAATGGGATGGGGGAATGATGAGCAAATATACAAATCTGCTGGCATTGATTTCATTCGTGTTCCTTTATACTCTAATCTATGCTGTGGAAATGGTGGTTTTGTTGAGGATAACATTCTTGAATATGTTCCTGTGCCTAGCAAGGGCTTATCTGCAACTGCTGAATATTTTTGCCAAATTGCAGATGGTGAGTCCATGAAAGATGCAGGCATTAATAATGGGGACTTGCTAGTGTTTGAAAAAACAACATACATAACTAATGGATCTATCGGTTGCTTCTGTGTAGATGACAATGTAGCTACTTGCAAAAAGTACAAAGAACAAAGTGGAATGATTATGCTTCAGCCAATGAACAGTGAGTTTGATTCTATACCTGTTGATCCAATGAATTCAAGTTTTAGATGTTTGGGAAAATTAAAAAAGGCTATCAAAGATTATGATAAATAGTTAATACGTTAGCAAAATAATATATCTGGTAATCACACGAACTGTGTTTACATATATCAGGAGGGGGATAAAATGAAGTTTAAACTAAACAAAGAAAATAACGCACCGAAACAACAAGTTGAGATTTCTTCCGCAGTATATAGTAGAGCAAAAGCTATACTTGATGAAGAAGGAGGGAAAGAGGTTTCATCAATAAAAAAATTGAGAGAAGAATTTGGTCTTAATCTTATTGAAGCTAAAACAATTATAAGCAACATTCATGATGGTGATCACACTTCATCAGAGAACATGCCAGTTTCTAAACCTGTTTCATATTCAATCATCTATAAAGGCGGACATCCTAAATTAAACAAAGAAAAGAGTGGAGCAATCACAATATATGATACAGGAATCACTATAACCTGTGGTCTTAGTGGTTCAGCATATATTCCATTTAGTGATATGGTAGGCGTTCACTTTGAAACTACAGATCAAATAGAGAAAAGAATTACTGCTACCCGCTTACTGACACTTGGTGTTTTTGCTTTAGCATTTAAGAAAAAGAAAAAAACAACTGAAAAATTCTTCACTATTGATTATGAAGAAAATGGTCTTGAAAATACAGTTTTATTAAGCGGTCCAAATGCACAGATTGCTCATTCTGAAACATTTAATAGATTATCAAAATATAAACTTAATAATAAGCCTAACGAGAGCGTACAACAAGAAACAGTTCAAACAAATGATCCTTATGAAGAATTAAAGAAGCTAAAAGAATTGCTGGATATGGGAATTGTTACCCAAAAAGAATTTGACAAAAAGAAAAAAGAGTTGCTAGGATTATAAAATAAAAACACCCCAAGGAGTTATGATATATGAATGATGAAGAATTACAACATATTTACCTCTATATGGATGATTCTGGAAAGATATCCAAATATGAAGATTATGCAATTTTTGCAGGTATCGTTTTCCACGATAAAAATGAAAAATCTGAATTCACAAATAAATACAGATCTATCTGTAATCAAATAAAGTGTAATTATTGCTGGGATACAATATCCTATTGCAACAATGATTGCCCAGAAGTAAAAGCTAACCATATCAGTAATTCTGATAGAAGAAGAATTATGCAATTAAGCAAGAAATTTGTTACTTTTGGTGCAATTATCTATAATAAAAATTTGCGACAAGACATTATCAATCGACAAGCTTCAAAAGGTAGGTTTGTAGAATATTCTCAGCGCCGTATTATTAAAAAAACTATACAACATTTGATTCATAAAAATTATATAAATCCTAATAAGCCAGTTTATTTACATATAAATATCGATGAAATGCCAACAAAGACAAATGGATACTATACCTTACAAGAAGGTTTATTGGAAGAACTTTGTCATGGTATTTTGAATTTTGATTACGGAAGATCTTTCCCTCCAATCTTGTTTAACGAATTAAAAGTACAAGTTATTTATAAAGATTCAAAATATGATTATGGAATCCAGATGGCAGATATTATTGCCAATACTATTCGTAGGGCATTTGTATTTAATAACAACTGGTTTAATTCACTCAATTATATAAAAAACAAGCTAAAAATAAATGTTGTGTTGAGATTACCTAATTAAAAGAAAAAGAAAAGGCCTGCCTTGCAGACCTTAACCTAACTGGGAAGACGTACTTAACATACGCTTAGTTCTTTGAACCATTCACCAATTATTGACCAGTCGAGAATAAAGTATCTCCGGTATTTATATTATACAATATTGTTCGAAAATTTCAACATTTTAACTCGATTTCACACAATTTAACTTAATGATTTTTTCGTAAGAAATTCATTAAAAATATCAATTGCACACTTATTTTAGGGCTTATTTTCGTGAGATTTTCATGAGAAATAAAAACCACCCTACGCCAATAGGATGGTTCAACAAGCAGTACGCCAATACTGCCGTATAGAAAAATTGATTACCACACCAGTTTTTCTATACCCAATTTTACCAAAAAAGGAGGGTATTTACAAATGTTATTTATCAACTGCTTTTATAAACTGAATACATGCCTCTTCTATATCTTCTTTTTTAGGAAGATCATTATAATGAATGACTACAATAATATTATCTATCATCATTTCTATCGTTTTCATTTTTCTCCTGAATATAATGAGTGTGAGGTGAAAGCATGTCTGAATATCTGATGTACCTGAGAAAGTCACGTGCTGACTCTGAAAGTGAATCTGTTGAAGAAGTCCTTGCAAGGCATGAAAAGCAACTGCAGGAATATTCATTAAAAGAGATAGGCTATCGAATACCAGAAGATGATATTTATCGTGAAGTTGTTTCCGGTGAAACGATAGATGACCGTCCTCAAATCAATATACTGCTTCGTAGAATCGAAAACAAAGACATCAAGGGTGTTATTACCATTGAGCCACAAAGGCTCACTAGAGGTGAT
Source organism: Traorella sp. mt218 (assembly GCF_055420025.1). NCBI lineage: Bacteria > Bacillati > Bacillota > Erysipelotrichia > Erysipelotrichales > Erysipelotrichaceae > Traorella > Traorella sp. mt218. The sequence continues at coordinate 23,882 of NZ_JBVAYM010000001.1, read as the reverse complement.
ATGCTGGACTGTGGAACGATCGTTCATGCTTTCAGATACACAGATACACTTATCATGACACCTACTAAAGTATATGATCTATCTAATAAATTTGACCGTAAATTCTTTGAAATGGAATTATCAAGAGGTAATGACTATCTTGAATACACTAAAGAGATTCTTCAACGTGGAAAAATGGCATCAATTAAGAATGGTGACTACTTAGGAAATTTCAATCCTTTAGGCTATGACAAGATAAAAATAGGAAAAAGCAGCACTTTGGTCCCAAACAAAGATGCTGATACTGTACGATTGATATTTGATCTATATGTAAATAAAGGGCTCGGATGGACACGCATTGCAAGGCAGTTAGACGCTATGGGAATCAAACCAAAAAGAAGTGATCACTGGAATCCCCAAACGATCCGTGCTATTCTTCAAAACCCAGTCTATATTGGTAAGATCCGTTGGAATTATAGAAAAGGTATTAGGTCGTATGAAAACGGCAGGCTAGTAAAACACACTCCACGAAACAATGACTGCATGATCATTGATGGAAAGCATCCAGCTATCATAGATGAAGAATTATTTTATAAAGCACAAGAGATCATAGGGTCAAAGCCTAAGAATACACCATCCGTGAAACTGATAAATCCGCTAGCTGGCTTACTGTTCTGCAAGAAATGTGGCAAGGCACTTTCCTATCGAACTTATAGCAACTGTGAACCAAGATATCTATGTAATAATCAAGTGTATTGTGGAAGCCGTTCCTCAAAAGCTGAAGATGTTATCAAAGCAGTTGTAGATTCTCTATACAGAAATATTGATGATTTTGAGTTTAAATTAGAGCATCAGAGCGTAGATAACACCGAGATGTATGAGAATATTATCCGCAACCTAGAAAAGGAGCTGAATAAGCTTGAAATACGTCAAAATGAATTGTATGATTTACTTGAAGATAAAATTTATACACGAGAAGTCTTTACTGCTAGAAACAACATGCTAGCGGTTCAAAGAAATGATCTAAATGAAAAACTTGCCAACGCTAAACGAATGAAGCCTATCGTGATCAATTATCAGGAAAAGATCGTTAAGTTTAGTAAAGTCGTTGAATATCTTAAAGATAAAAAGGTTGATGCTGATGCGAAAAACAGATTGCTGAAAGAAATCATTGATAAGATAGAATACAGCACATCCCCAATAAAAGGCGGTAAAAAAGGCCGCTGGGATAAGCATCAGGTTAAATTAGATATATACTTAAAATAACATATAGCATGCTGGCAACATTTCCTCACTGCCGATGTCTGTTAATAAAGCAACGATCTGTGGATAAGGCATCGCATAACGCTGATGAAGATAGCGATTGCTGGCACCCATTTCACCATCAGGTCCGCCCAAAGCGGTTAATATAAGTCTGGCCATTTCTGGATCAGCTTTTTTAATATTTACTGGAAACTGAAGCATTTTTTCATAAGTCCACATAAATTATTCCTTTCCTTCCCAAGGCCATGGGCACGTTGCCCATTCCCAACCAAATTCGGTATCGACGCCTTGATTTGTCAGAGGACCGAATTTACATTCATAAAGTCTTTCTAAACGAGCCAGTTTTTTTCTAATGATACGATAATAGCGTAAAGCTTCAAAATCGCAAGGATGCGTATCTAAAAATAATGCGGTTTCTACTAATGCGAAATCTAAAACCTGAATACGGCACTTTAATTTTCTCTTAAATTTTTTTTCTTCTTCGCACAATTCACGTGAACGCTGGCAGCACTCATCTTCTTCTTGACAGTCGAACCATGACTCATCACTTTGTGCGGCATCACATCGAGAGTTACATCCAAATCTTTCATCTTCATTAAAATCTCGACATTCGCTACAACGTGCTGTTCTTTCACAGCATTCGCCATCAAAATCGTTATCATGACAGCAATCATTTTCTCGTTCATGGCAGTGACACTCATCATGATCATGACATCCTTCTCTGCCTCTTTCCTCACACTCACACTTCCGTCTGTGTCCATCATCACAGTCACAATCCCTGTCACTATGATACGTATCATAGTCATCACAGTCGCAATCTCTGTCACGGCGATGGCAATCAAAATCATCACAGCCGTTTCTTCGATCATAATCGCCTATGCGACGGCGATCATATCCGTTATATTCACAATCATCATCACAAAAATCAAAATCGCGGTCACAATCATAATGGTTTTTTTCGCAGAAATCAAAGCTATCGTTATTTCTCACAATGTCTTCCTCCTATTCCACATCCACTAAAAGGCATATCCAGTTCATTAAACAGTGTGCCACGTGCAAGTGCAACATCTAACTTATAGATTCTGCGCCATGACTGCTTACGAACATAAGCCATTGCCAAAGGACGTGAATCCCTACGGTTACGGCTACATCCAAATTCTTTGCTCATATTTAGCTGATTCCTTTCTGAGGTATTCCTCACTCATAGAATATGGAAGAAGATACCTCCTTCCTAGGTAAATTTCTTATAGACAAAAACATATCGATCATATCTTTAATCAGTAAAAAAAATGAGGAAGTTATTCTTCCTCATGTTCAAACTGTGAATTATACAAGCGATAATAGAAGCCTTTCTTTTCCAAAAGTTCTTCATGCCTGCCTTGTTCTACGATATCGCCATGATCCATACATAAAATGAGATCAGCATCCCTGATGGTAGAAAGACGATGAGCAATGATAAAGCTTGTTCTTCCCTTCATCAGATTATCCATTGCTTTCTGTATCAGAATTTCCGTACGTGTATCAACACTAGAGGTTGCTTCATCAAGGATCAGGATCTTCGGATCTGTCAGAATGGCTCTGGCAATCGTTAAAAGTTGTTTCTGACCCTGTGATATATTATTGGCATCCTCATTTAAAATGCTGTTATAGCCATCCGGCAAAGTCTTGATAAAGTGATCGACCTGAGCGGCCTTTGCTGCCTGGACGACCTCCTCATCCGTCGCATCCAATTTTCCATAACGTATATTATCCGCAATAGAAGCACTATATGACCATGTATCCTGTAAGACCATGCCAAACAAGCTTCGCAGATCATTTCTGGTAAACTGTCGGATATCCAAGCCATCGATACAGATTGCACCTTCATTCAGTTCATAGAAACGCATCAGCAGTTTCACGATCGTTGTCTTACCGGCACCCGTAGGACCTACGATTGCTACCTTTTGTCCCTGCTTGATATCCGCTGTAAAATCATGGATGACGATATTATCCGGCTGATAGCCGAATTTCACATGGGCAAAGATGACATCGCCTTTGATATTCTCGACATTCAATGGATATTGGGTATCCGGTTCTTCTTCCTCTTCACTTAAAAATTCAAAGATACGCTCACTGCTTGCCATCGTCTGCTGTAAGACATTCGAAATATTCGCTACCTGTGTCAAAGGCTGTGTAAAGCTTCTCATATAAGAAATGAAAGACTGAATATTACCTACTGTGATCACACCGATGGATGCATAATAGCCTCCCAGAACACAGATGGCAACATAGCCGACATTACCGATAAAGCTCATGATCGGCATCATAAGCCCTGACATAAACTGGCTCTTCCAGCCTGATTCATACAGACTGTTATTTAATTTTTCAAACTGTTTCGTACTTTTTTCTTCACCGTTATACGCCTTAACGATGATATGAGCACCATACATTTCTTCTATATGACCATTGACATGACCTAAATATTCCTGCTGGCTGACAAAATAGCCCTGACTCCGTTTAACGACCACGCTGATGAAGATCATCGAAATCGGCAAGACAAGCAAGGCAACGCATGCCATCTGCCAGCTGATAGAAAACATCATATATAATACACCGATCACCGTAGTCAATGACGTTACGATCTGGGTCAATGACTGGTTCAGAGAATTGGAAAGAGTGTCCACATCATTGGTGATACGGCTAAGTACTTCACCATAGCTTGTTTTATCATAAAAGGACAATGGAAGCTTATGAATCTTTGCTGCCAATTCCTTTCGCATCTGATAGCTGACCTTGTTGGCCACACCGCTCATCAGCCAGCCCTGCATGTATGAAAATAAAGCACTCAGAACATAAAGCCCCAGCAAAAGAAGGATCGTTCTGAGGATTCCGTCATAATCCATACCGCCACTATTTGTAATGATATTCATCAATCCCTCATAGATTTTCTGAGTCGCATCACCCATGACCTTAGGACCTATGATTGAAAATACCGTTGAACAGATGGCAAAGATCATAACAAGGATGATCGTGATCTTATATTTTCCGAGATATTTCACCAGCTTGATAAATGTACCTTTAAAATCTTTCGCTTTTTCCGCAACCATCATGGCATTAGGGCCGTGACCTCTTCTAGAAGGTCTTTTAGATGTCATATTTGCTTCTGCCATCTTATAATTCCTCCTTTGATAACTGACTTGAGGCGATTTCATAATATGTCGGACAATTCTTCAGAAGCTCTTCATGCGTTCCTTTGCCGACCACTTTTCCCTCATCTAATACAATGATCTGTTCAGCATGCATGATGCTGCTGACACGCTGTGCAACGATCAAAATCGTTGCATCGCTGGTATGCTTTGCAAGAGCAGCACGTAAGGCTGCATCGGTTTTGAAATCAAGTGCACTGAAGGAATCATCAAAAATCAGAATAGGCGCTTTTTTTGCCAGCGCACGGGCAATGCTTAAACGCTGACGCTGACCGCCACTGACATTGGCACCACCCTGGGCAATATCAAAATCATAGCCTTCTTCCTTGGCACTGATAAAATCATCGGCCTGAGCTACCTTCGCAATCTCACGGACCTCATCATCACTTAAATTTTCATTGCCATATTTAATATTTTCCTTGATCGTTCCCGATAAAAGAATGCCTCGCTGAGCAACATAACCGATCTGATCGTGAAGATCATGCTGAGTCACATCCTTAACATTGACACCATTGACCAGGATCTCACCCTTGCTCACATCATAGAAACGTGGAATCAGATTGACGAGCGTGCTCTTACCGGAACCCGTAGAACCGATAAAGGCAGTCGTTTCCCCAGGCTTTGCGACAAAGGAAATATCCTGCAGCACATTTTCATCGGCATCTCCATAATTAAACGATACATTTCTAAATTCAACATAACCCTTATATTCTTCTTTAAAAGGAAGCGGATGAACAGGATCCTGAATCATGCTCTCTGTTTCTAACACATCCGCAATACGTCCCGCACTGACGCTGGCTCTTGGAACAAGGATAAAGATCATGGCAATCATGACAAAGCTCATGACCACCTGCATCGAATACTGCATGAAAGCCATCATATCACCAACCTGCATCTGGCTTTGGGCAATCTGATGGGCACCAACCCAAATGATCAAAAGCATCATGCCATTCATCATCAGTGTCATAAAAGGCATCATCACGGCCATCGTACGATTGATGAACAACTGGGTCTTCGTAAGATCGGTATTAGCCTTATCAAAACGCTTCTCTTCAAATTTCTGATTTTTAAAGGCACGTACGACCATCAGACCATTTAAGTTTTCTCTGGCAACCAGATTTAATTTATCAACCAATTGCTGGATGATCTTAAACTTCGGCAAAGCAAAGATAAACATAAAAATAATCATCAGCATGACTACCGTTATTCCTAAACCTAATATCCAGACCATGCTTGTATTACGTTTAAAAATCATGATCAAGGCTCCAATTCCCATGATCGGTGCACTGATGATCATTCGCAAACCCATCATGACCAATTGACTGACCTGTGTCACATCGTTTGTATTTCGCGTGATCAATGAAGAAGTTGAATATTTATCAAACTCTGCATTTGAAAATCCTTCGACCTTCTTAAAAATATCTTCTCGAAGATCTCTGCCGACACCGTTGCTCACACGTGAAGCAATAAAGCTGACTGCAATCGTGGCACAGATGCCGATAAAGGCAATACCCAGCATCTTAGCGCCGCTTTTTAAGATATATTCGCTCTGCATCGCTGAAGGATCCTCACCGGCTTCCTCATAGAACATCTTGGCAAAGACAACACCTGTACCACTGCGCATCGTTTCATCTAAGGCAAGCGCACTGCTGCGAGCATCACTGAGATCCATCATTTCAAAAAATGGCTTTGCGGCATATAATTTCTGAATATCAATATCATTGACGGATTCACTGAGATCACCCGTACCTTCTGCCGGCTGCATCTTTTGAAGGGCATTGATCAGCGTCCATTCACTTACCGAAAAAATCTCATCTAAGGTTTCACGATCCACATCTTCTTTCAGATGATAATATCCATCCTCCAGCACATAGGAATCTTTAACCAGGGAAACCTCATCTTCTTCCATGAACACGCTTAGAAAATCAAGACCATCCTCACTAATGACATCCACGGATGCGTGTTCGATCCCGCTTTGCTGGATGCCGACATTGACGATATCGCTCATCACATCCGGAAGCTTTAGATCACATATATTAGAAGCAAACAAAAGTCCAATAGCTACCGCGATCATAAGCAGATACGGCTTTAAGTATTTTTTTAGTCGTAGCATTTCTAACGTCCTTTCTTTTCAAAATCATCTAAGATCTGATCAATACGCAAGATCAGGTTCTTAAATTGTTCTTTTTCATCATCACTGAATTGGGCAACGATCCAGCTCATAGATTCTTTGATTTCAGCTTCTGCCTGAGCAATCACTTCTTTTCCCTTTTCTTTCAGGCTTACATAACTGAAACGCTTATCTTTTTCGCTTGTAAACCGACAAATATAACCTCTAGATTCACACTCCTTCAAAGCCTTGGATATTGCCGGCCGGCTAACATGAATCGTATCAAAAAGATCATTGACCCTCATGGCTACTATTTCTTCACCGGCTATTTTCATAGGCACTGCTTGTGCATCGATCGTTTTCAGCATCGAAAACAATGACATCGAAAGCGTCGGTGACAGTCGCAGATGATGCATTTTTTGTTTGATCTTTATCAAGGTTTTCATCTGCTCCTTATTGATTTCATACATGCAATCACCTCCAATAGTTAACCATATTAACTATTATAATCATCTCATCTTCTAAGTCAAGAATTAATACCATCTTTTAAAAGGATATGCTCTGCCAAAGAAACATTCATTTCCACTGCCTTAAGACATTCCTCTTCTTTCAGATCAAAACGCGATGAATGAAGATCCTCTTCACTGCTTAAGCCGCAAAGATATAAGCAACATGAACACTTTTTGCGATAAAATGAAAAATCTTCGCTTAAATAAAGGGGTTCCATCGTCACATAATCCTTTTTAGCAATTTGCGAAACGAGCCGAACCAGTCCTTCATCATTGACGACCCTTTCATAACCATCTGAAAAGCAGATCTTCGATAATGTATGATATTTTTCATCCATTTCCTTTAATTTATCGATCATCTGGCAACGAAGCTCATCAAAGCTCTCATCTTCAAAACTGCGTAAGGTACCTTCCAATATACCATTGGCAGCAACTGCATTACAGACTTCACCACAGTTCATTTTCCCAAAATGAATCAGTGATGGGCTTGATTTTATTTTCAGCTCAGCGATCCAATCTAAAAATAAGCACAAAGTCCGCATGACATCAATTCCTTTTTCAGGATGAGCCGCATGAGCGCTTTTGCCTTGTACAATGATCTTGATCTCACTGCTTCTTGCCATCAACACACCGCTGCGGCATCCGATCTTATCATTTAAATGCGGATAGACATGTGCCGCTATCAGATATTGAACCTTATATTTTTCAAAAATACCTTTTTGGATCATATGCTTGGCACCACCACCGCTCTCCTCTGCCGGCTGAAAGATAAAAAGCAGAGAATATTCAAAAGGATGCTGAATAAAATAATGCAAGGTACAGATCATGATCGCCATATGTGCATCATGACCGCAGGCATGCATCGCCTTGTTTTCAGATGCATAAGAAAACAGGTTTTCTTCCTTTACAGGCAATCCGTCTAATTCACAACGAAAAGCAATACATGCCGTATTTTTCCCCGGCAAATAAAAAACACCGCTGAAGCCATCATACGCATCAGCCGCTATGGGAATACTATTTACAACATAAGCCATCGTATTAAAGGTATCAAAGCCTGTTTCGGGCATTTGATGCAAATCTCGTCGGATCCTTACAAGCATATCATAAAGAGCCTTTATTTCATTTCTTATTTTCATGATTTATTCTATGCAAAAAAAATCATGTTCATGAAAAAAAGGATTTCAAGTGAAATCCCTATTTTAAATGACTCTTATAAAAAGATCTATTTTCAAGTGCAAACTGTCGTGAAGTAAATTCTCCTTCATTCACACCTTCATAAGCTTTCGTGATCACATTCATTCTGGCATCGATATTATCGATATAATGAAGGATCTCAGCTTCCGGTATCATCGGCAAGACAGGTGAGCCATATTCATATTCACCATGATGTGAAAGGATCATATGACGTACAAGCATAATTTCTTCACCTTCCAGACCATTTTCATGTGCAATTTCAGCTACGATGGCCTGCATGATGGAAATATGACCCAAAAGTCTTCCTTCAACTGTATATTCCGTAATGACCGGTCCGCTCAATTCCACACATTTGCCAATATCATGCAAGATCACTCCCGTTATCAGCAATTCTTTATTTAACGAAGGATAGCATTCACAGATGGCAAGCGACAGGCGGATCATTCCCCAGACATGGGTAGCCAGTCCTCCTACAAAATCATGATGGATCTTGGCCGCCGCAGGATAATTATAGAAATCAAGCTCATAATGCTCCATGACCTTGAGAATCAACGTCTTTAATGTCTGATTTTCAAAAGAATCAATGATTCCTGTAATCTTCTTTTTTAATTCACTTCGAGGAATATCCCCCTCTTTGATGAAATCATTTAAATCGATCTGTGAGCGATCAATGACCTTGACAGCATTGATCTTCATCTGAAGCTGCTTATTGTAATTTAAAACTTCACCGTCAACTTCCAAAACCATTCCTGGTTTAAGCATTTTTACTTCTTCACTTGATGGGGACCAGTATTTCGCATCCATGCTGCCCGTCTTGTCCTGAAGCACACAGGAAAGATAGGTGGCTCCTTTGCTGGTCACTCCTTTGGTAAGTGAGCTTAACAAAAATGTAAAACGTCCGCGTGATCCATCCTTCAACTCATTAATTTTCATCATTAAAAATCTCCATTTCTTCTATTGCGACAAGTACATCCTCAGAGCTGAAGCCCTTACGGATCAACTGATTGAGCACCCTACGTTTGAGATCCTCTCCGCTATATTTTCGTGAATATGTCCGAATTGCTTTTTGGATCGTCTTATATAAAGAATCTTTATCATTCAGAAACTCATCCGTAAATTCATAATGATTGACGACGTCTTTCGCAACATCAAAAGAATATCCATGATTGATCAGACGAGAGATCAGCATCTGTTTTTTCATCTTGACGCTGCCTTCCTTCATCGTCTTTTCATTTTTTGAGATATAGCGGATCGCCTTCGCTCTTTCTGAAGCATCGCTGTAAGAATCCACCGCTTCTTTTACCATTTCATAAGGAAGTCCTTTTTTTACCAATGTACGAATGATCTTCTCTTTTCCCTCTAAAGAATCGCTCATCTTCTCCAAGTGATTCATCAGATAGGCTTGATCATTGATATATCCTTTTTCTTCCAGCTTATCAATGATATCATTCATCGCTTTCGCATCCAAAGTATTCTCTTTTAAAAGGATATCGTACATTTCCTTCCGGGTACGATCTTTGGCAGCAAGCTTTTTGATGCATAAAATCCATGCTTTTAAGATAACTTCTCTGCGCTGAAGCTCCTGCAGGGTCAGTTCATGGACAATGCCGTCTTTTTTCAATTCAAAGGCAAAATAATCTTCGAGTGAAACCATACACTTGATTTCTTCATCCTGTGAATCCTTCAAGGTCAATGTCACATATTCACTGTTACTTTTGACTTTTTTGATCGTCAAGGTCTTAAAATAAGAAGCATACGCCTGTTCATAGCAGGCAATCACTCTCTCATAAAATACTTCTGTATCATATCCCATGACTTTTTTACGGGCATAGTGCCCCATTTCCTTCCGCTCTTCTTCACTGAGAGCAAAGAAATCAGCCAACCGGTCCGAAAAAGTATCCTCTTCGATAAAATAACCGCTTTTCCCTTCATCGATCAAATCCAGCAGCACCTCATCTTTTCGCGCAAACACAGGAAGCGAACAGCTCATGGCCTCAATATAGGTCATGCCCTGGGTTTCGCTCGTTGAACAGCTGACAAAAGCCGCAGCACATTCATAGAACGCCGGTATCAATTCTCTTTCCTGGCGATCTGTAAAGATGACATTTTTTTCGATTCCTTCCGTCTTGGCCAGCTCCTTTAATTCTTCTAAGCTCGGCCCGCCGCCAACGATCATAAGCTTATGATGTTCGTCAGCCAGTGCAAATTTTTTAAAACCGCGAATCACGACATCAATCGACTTTTCACTGGCAACTCGCCCGACATAAATGATGACCTGGTCTTCCTGCCTTATTCCATATTTTTCTTTTAGACCAGCTACCAGTACCGGATCGATATTATCGGCATTGAACTGACTCAGATCGATTCCCGTAGGAATGACATGGATCGGTGCCTTGACGCCATATCGGATCAACGTTTCTTTTGTCTTCTGCGAAGGTGCGATGACTACCTGTGCCGCATCATTCCAAATTTTAGATAAGGTGCTTACCAGCGTTTTTGTCGCCTTATCCACGATTTCCAATCCGAAGATATTCAAATAATGCGTATAATCCTCATACATCGTATGATACGTCGAAACGATCGGTATATTCAGATCCTTCGCAATATTACGCCCGAAAATGCCCACACCAAATTCCGTATGCACATGTACGATATCCAGATTCATCGCCTTGACCTCTTCTTTAGCCTTGAGCTGTAACGGTGAGGACATATTATAGCCATAGAGCCATTTAAGCTCAATGCCCGGAAGCCGTAAGATATTGCCTTCGCGTTTTAAATGCAGAAGTCCCTTGTGATTGGCAATCACAAAGACATCATGTCCATGCGCTTCCAATGCCTTACGCAAGGTTTCAACGCTTGTGGCAACTCCGTTGAGATCCGGCAGGTAGGTATCCGAAAACAGACCTATTCTCATGTGATGATCCTCCTTCTTCTAATCTTCTCGATAATAAACATAATACAGCCAATGATCAAAGCCAGATGGAAGGTAACCACCCTCCATAAGATCAGTATCGTAGATACTTGTGTCAGCGGCAGGATCAGCGAATAAAGCTGAAGGAACATCATCTCTGTACCACCGCTGGCTCCGGGAACCGGAAAAAAGGTATTGGCCATGGATATATAGCTGGAAAGTGCCAGTGAATCAATAAAATTCATATCGACATGGATCAGCTTGCCAATCATATACGGAATGGAATAATAGACCGTAAGACGTAAGATATTAACTATGACCAATTTCCATATTAATTTTTTATTACTTCTGTTCTTATTGATATTATTCGTAAAAGCTTCCAAATAGTCATCACACTTCTTGATCGCTTTATTTGCATCACGGATGAGATGAAGCTTATGAAGCAGCGTTACGATACACAAACAAAAATGCTTGAACTTTACCGGAAAAAAAGCCATTGAAAAAAGCATTGCCAACACGATCCCGTTCATCAGATAACCGATAAAGATCATCACGAAGAGCGCCGGAACCCGACTTGAAAATACAGGAAAGCGGAGCAGGACCAATACCGTTGTATAAAATATCAGTACCACCTGATACATGACGAAGTCCAGCCATAAAATACCTGCCGCATCGCTTGAGTCGATTCCCTGCTTATAAAACACATAAACCTGACCTACCTGTCCGCCGCTGGCACTCGGTGTGATACCGCTGAAAAAACCGCCGACATAGGCATTTGATAAAGACGGCAAAAATTTATAATGCGGATACTTTTCCTTTGCAATTACATAAAGCGAAAGGGCCACAAATATAAAATAGAACAGCGAACAAGCCATGATCCCTATAAAATTCAAAGGTGAAATGCTGCTTAATTCCGCCAAGACAGCATCTTTATCATCCTTGAGCACATACCACAGCGCAAAGCCTGTCAGTCCAACCAGAAGCACGATGCTCAAGGCATATTTTTTAAAATCCTTTTTCATAAATTTCCCTCACAAACACTCTCATAGATCTTCTTCAGTTCACGTCCCACTTCCTGAATGCTTCTCTTTTCCGCAGTGATCCTTCCCTGCTCTCTTAGATCTGCACATTCATGATTTAAGATCTTTCTGAGCTGCGTAATAAATTCTTCATTATTTTTTCCCTTATAACAATTTTCTCCATTCACCAGCCATGGATCATATACAGGAATATCGCGCAATAAAACGTTCTGTGAGCTTGCCAATGCTTCCAGTACAACGATACCTTCTGTTTCTTCATAGCTTGGGAAAAAGAAACAGCTGGCGTTGGCATAAGCACCTTCAATGACCGCACCCTTGACATATCCCGGCAGGATCACATTGTTCGGATGATCCTTTGTGATCACATCCCGTACCTTTTTCGGAATGGAGATCAGCGGGGTATAGCCAAACCAGATAAATTTTATATCCGGCATCCTTCCGGCAACCTCCATAAAATCCAAGATTCCCTTTCTTTCAAAATATAATCCTACAGAAATGATGACCTTATCTTCTTCTTTCAATGAAAAATAGCGTCTGAAAGCCTTGACCTTTTCCGGATCATAATGAAAACGATTCAGATCGATGCCATTGCTTAAGGCATGGATAGGAACGGTGATCCCATATCCCTCAAGCAGCTTTTTAGAATAAGGGGTCGGTGTCAGAATAAGATCTGCTTTAGAATAATAACTAATCAGCATCTTTTTAAAGACCGGAGCAATCTGATTGCTTAACACAAACGAATTGCGAAAATCTTCTTCTGTGGAATGCGCATGATAGATGACCTTACAGCCCTTGCTACGCGCTTTATTGATCACCGGCAAGGAGCTTACACCGACTGTATTGATATGTAAGATATCATAATCATCGTCCGGATCGAGCGTATAGCTGATGCCTGCTGACTCACAAGCCGCCATCTGATGCTTTAAAGCCCGGCCGATCCCGCTTGTTTTGATGATTTCTTTACCTTCAAAATATAGACAAACCTTCATAGAAGCCTCCACATGTTTCAATTCATCTTTACCATTATAACATGTTTTTCCCCTGGATTCTCAATAAAGTGAAAGTCTTACAAAATTGAAAGAAAAATGCCCTTGCGGACACTTATTTCTGAGAATGAAGAACAGCGGCATGAACAAGGCCTGTAAACAGTGGATGCGGACGATTCGGACGGGATTTAAATTCCGGATGAAACTGGACACCGATATAAAAATCATGATCTTTTACCTCAATTGCTTCGACCAGCTTTCCATCAAGGCTCGTTCCCGCAATGACCAGTCCTGCCTTTTCCATATCTTCGCGATAATCATTATTAAATTCATAGCGGTGACGGTGACGCTCATGAATGACAGGTTCATCGTAAAGCGAGATCAGCTTTGAACCTGAGGTAAGCTGACAAGGATAAGCTCCTAAGCGCATCGTACCTCCCTTAGAGATTTTATCTGACTGATGCTCCATGAAATGAATGACGCAATGCTTGGAAAGCGGATCAAACTCATATGAATTGGCATCCTGATATTGAAGGACATGACGGGCAAACTCGATCGTCATGACCTGCATGCCAAGACAAATGCCTAATAGCGGAACATGATGCGTCCGTGCATAATAAGCTGTTTCAATCATTCCTTCGATTCCGCGAAGGCCAAAGCCTCCCGGTATGATCAGGCCGTCACATTCCTTCAGCTTATCTTCAACATTGAATGGTGTGATCTCTTCACTGTCGATCCATTGGATCAAAACTTTGGCACCAAGGGCATAACCGCCATGATATAACGACTCCATTACTGAAAGATAGGCATCATGCAGCTGGACATATTTGCCGACCAAACCGATTTTGACCTCTCGCTCACAGCTGTTGATTCTCTCTACCAGACTTTTCCATTCGCTCAGATCGATTGGTTTCGGAGGCAGTGACAGCTGAGCGCAGACAACCTCGGAAAAATGCTGTTTCTCTAACATCAAGACTACTTCATAAAGGCTCTTGCATGTTTCGTTTTCAATAACACATTCCGGTGAAACATTACAGAATAGTGAGATCTTCTTACGTATGCTTGATCCTAAATGACCATCACTGCGGGTAACGATGATATTCGGATGAATCCCGTAAGATTGTAATTCCCTGACCGAATGCTGCGTCGGTTTGGATTTGTATTCATTGCTTCCGGAAATATATGGGACCAATGTTACGTGAATAAAACAGCAATTTTCACGTCCTACCTCTATTGACAGTTGACGTGCAGATTCCAGAAAAGGCTGACTTTCAATGTCGCCAACCGTACCGCCAATTTCAGAAATGACGATATCTGCCTCGCTTTTTTCACCGACCTGATAGATATATTTTTTTATTTCGTTGGTAATATGCGGCACGACCTGTACCGTTTCACCAAGATACTCTCCTTTTCTCTCGGCAGTAAGCACCTTATGATAAACCATTCCCGTCGTCAGATTGGAAAAATGATTCAAATTTTCATCAATAAAGCGTTCATAGTGTCCCAGATCCAGATCTGTTTCTGCACCATCTTCGGTTACGAATACCTCTCCGTGCTGATAAGGGGACATCGTACCGGGATCCACATTGATATAGGGATCTAATTTCTGGCTGATCACCTTATAACCGCGATTTTTTAAAAGTCTTCCAAGTGAAGCTCCGGTAATACCTTTTCCAAGACCGCTCACGACTCCACCTGTAATAAAAATATATTTTCTCATCTTAATCTCCTTTGATATGACGGATAATGATCTTAGCTACCTGTAAACGGCTAAGACGATTATCCATTGCTTTCTTTTCAATTGTATAATGCGCCTTTTCTTCTGAATAATGAAATTTTTCAATCAACAGACATTTGGCCCGATCCACCAGCCGGATCTCATCGATTTTTTTCATCAGATCATCTTTCTGTGCC
Organism: Traorella sp. mt218; assembly: GCF_055420025.1. Classification (NCBI taxonomy): domain Bacteria; kingdom Bacillati; phylum Bacillota; class Erysipelotrichia; order Erysipelotrichales; family Erysipelotrichaceae; genus Traorella; species Traorella sp. mt218. The sequence goes on along the minus strand of NZ_JBVAYM010000001.1, from coordinate 8,791 downwards.
CGAATCACATCCATTTTCTGACATGTCACATTTAAAAACTGCATAAAGCTATCCCACTCATCCATATCAAAAATGCTGCGGACATATACATTTTCCAATGCCTGCGCCATCTCTTCCACCATTTCACTCTTCACCCACAAAACAACAAGACAATAGGGATCAGTCGCCGCATAACGTGCCAGCATATCACCAAATTCATTGATCAGCGGTGTCATGATCATCACACAGGAATAAGTCTGTGAGCTCAGCCGCCGCCGAACCTCCACACCGCTTGTCAAGACATCGACCGTATCAAAATACATCTGACAGCGTGCTGAAAATGGTGAAGATATATTGCCTGCAAGAAGACAGCTTTTCATCCTATTGGCTGTAAACCTTTAAGATATTTTCATTTAGGAAGGATGAAAGAAAAGATGAATGTTGTGCGATCTTGCGAGCTTTTTCAAGATTCGTGGGTAATTTTTCACAAGAAGTTTCTTCACACATACCGGCTTCCAACATACAGGCAAGCGCCAGATATGGATTGCACAAGCTGTCGGCAGAATGAACGATCAGCCATTCTTTGTCAATTTCAATCAATCGTTTCGGATCAAGCCGATTCACTCTTTCATAGGATTCTTCCTTGGTATCAAGAATTGCACAGATTTCAGGAAGACGTTTTTGAATACGTTCTTTAAACTGCTTCATCGCTTCATCACGTTCATCAAGAAGGACATCATTTTTTTGTATCGCAATACGGAAATGAAGTCCGCTTCCCGGCTGATCTTTGATCGGCAAAGGATGAAAGCTGGCACTATATCCGCTCAATGATGCCATCGTAGCTACCACGCTTTTATATGTCATGATATTATCACAGGCACACAGGGGTTCATTTTCCGCAAAAACGATTTCATTCTGTCCCCATCCTGCTTCATGATGACTGCTTAATGGCTGGATCGACATCTTTTCTAAGGTCAAACAGATATCACGGCGAATATTTTCTGCCTGATCGAGGGGTGCTATATCAAAATAGGAACCATGATCGATCGGCTCGGTTGTTTCATGACCGTAGGCATCATTTTTAAAAAGATAAAATTCACATTCAACGCCTATTTGAAACTCATATCCCTTTTTCTTTCCCTTTTCAATCGTTTGACTGAGTATATCCCTTGAATCATATTCCATATGACGACCATTTTCATCAACGATATCACAATACAGACGAATCACACGACCGCTTTGCGGACGCCACGGCAAAAGCGAAAGCGTATTTGCTATCGGTCGTAAAAAAGCCTTTTTATGAAAAAAGCCTTGGAATTTTGAGGTGTCAAAAGGAATCCCTTTTGAAAATGCTTTTTCTAATTCACAAGGCATGATCGACATATTCTTCTGTGTTCCTTCAAGGTCACTAAAAGCAAGGCGGATAAATTTCACATCATTTTCTTCCACAAACCGTAAGACTTCTCGTTCCGTTTCTCTCATAAAATCCCCTAAATGAAAAAAGCATTCAACATAAAAAAACATGTGGAACGCCTTTGTTCTACAGATATATCTTAAATTCTCATCTTTCATTTGTCAATTATTTTCTTTATTTTTTAATGTTTTGAAACAGATTTTATTTACAAATAAAATTGCCTAAAATATAAAAAAATGATATCATGTATCAGTAACAGTTAGGAGTGAAATTTATGCCGAGTTATGTTGTCGTAGGTTGTCAATGGGGGGATGAAGGCAAAGGAAAAATCGTAGATGTCTTAGGTGAAAAGGCCGATATGGTCGTACGCTTTCAAGGCGGAAACAATGCCGGTCATACCGTAGTCGTCAACGGTAAAAAAACTGTCCTGCATCTGCTGCCAAGCGGTGCTTTGCATCCAAATGCGAAATGCGTCATTGGTCCGGGAGTCGTCATCGATCCATTTGTCTTTCTGCAGGAGATCGAATCGCTGGAAAGCCAGGGCTTTGACAGCTCACATATCCTGATTTCCGATTGTGCGCATCTGATCATGCCTTACCATATCAAATTAGATATGTTGCAGGAGGAACGCTTAGCCAACAATAAAATTGGAACGACAAAAAGAGGGATCGGCCCTTGTTATGCCGATAAATATACGCGCATCGGCTTAAGAGTCGGCGATTTGCTGGATTTTGAAACTTTTAAAAAACGTCTGGCTTCGACTTTGGCGATCAAGAATGAACAGATCACCAAGCTTTATCACGAGGAACCTTTTGATTATGATCAGCTGGTCGAACAGTTCCGAGAAGTCAGAGAAAAGCTGCAGAAACGTATCATTGATTCCGTTACGCTTGTCAACGATGCTTTAGACAGTAATCAGCATGTGCTTTTTGAAGGAGCACAGGCAGCTATGCTGGATATCAATTACGGAACCTATCCTTATGTCACAAGCTCTTCTCCGACCAGTGCCGGTGTATGTGAAGGAGCCGGTGTATCACCACATAAATTAGATAAGATCATCGGTGTCGTGAAGGCTTATTCCACACGTGTAGGAGAAGGACCTTTTATCACAGAGCTCAATGATGAAAATGGTCAAAAGCTCAGAGAGATCGGAAATGAATACGGAGCTACGACCGGCAGGCCAAGACGCTGTGGCTGGCTGGATCTTTGTGTAGTAAAGCGCGCAGCCATCATCAATGGTCTTACTGATATCGTCATTACCAAAATCGACGTATTAGACAGCTTTGAAAAAATTCCGGTATGCGTTGCCTATGAGATCAACGGCAAACGTACGACCGCTATTCCAAGCTCCCTTGAAGAATATGCTAAGGCAACACCGATTTATGAAATGATGGACGGCTGGTGTGAAGATATCACAGCTATTCGTTCTTATGATGATCTTCCTGAAAATTGCAAGAAGTTTCTTGCGAAAATCGAAGAAGTCACCAAAACAAAGATTTCTCTTGTTTCAGTAGGTCCTGACCGCGAAAACAATATCCTTGTTCATGAAATCTAAAAATACACCTCACGGTGTATTTTTTTTATTCTATTTCTTGAATTGGCGCATCCGGATCATAATTTGGCTGTTCAAAACGTATCGTCCCGTTCCACTTTTCTATTTCGATCGGACTGACGATCGATTCCGGCAGCAAGGCAAAATATTCAGAAATCTTCCAATCCATATTACTCGTTGTGATCAGCTTTTCATTTGAATAAGGCAGTATCCTGTTATTTCTCATCCGATCGAGGTCAAAGGCAAAATTACTCATGATCTCCATATGAGAATTCTTTAAGAAACAGCTGTATATCCGATCCAAAAAATCAGCATCAATGATCGACACCTCATAGGTATCATTAGCTCCAAAGCTGACACAAGGCTCATAAGAAGTCGTCAGATCCAGAAATGATTGGCTTACAAAGCTCCATCCTTCATCGCTGTCAAGCATGGAAACCAGCCTTCTGAGCTCTATAGAAGTAAGATTCGTAAAAGAAGAACGTTTATAATTATTCAAAAAATTCATGAGCTTCGTTGTCTTTAATTCATCCCTCTTCTCAAATATTCCTTCAATAATGGTATTAAGATCATCACTGCTTCTATAATAATCAGCAACCTGTCCGGCATTCATCGTGACATCCTCCATCACACAGACATCTTCAACGCATACCTCTTGAGGAATATTTATTCCCTGCATGATATCCACACAATTCAAGATCGATTGAAAGCTTGTCTTAATGAAATAATCGAATTCCACACCGAATATGCTCTCGATCGAATACAATAAATTATCAATACCATTATAAGAAACATTATATAAAGCGTCGGGATAAGAATCATAAGCCACATTAGGAATATACAGATTATTCGGTATTTCGATCAACGTGACCTCATGGTCAATCGGATCGATAAAAAGCAACAGACACTTCAATGAATAGGAAACATAATCTGCCGGCAGATCATCCTCACCCAAGGTAAGCAAAATGCTTATCGGCTGGCCCTCCTCCAAAGGCTTTGCGGTATGGGATATCAAAACCTCATGAACATTCTGATTCAAAAGAACAAGCTTATGACTTATCTGCGGATAAGCAGCTTTTAAAACCGCTAGGTTATGATCGCTGAGGATCATTCCCTGAATCTCATCTTCCTCCAATGCATGTATCAGATATTCCATACTGTAATACTCGATCAGCTGACAGTTTTTTGTCTGAAATGAAGCATTGATATCATCAAAGGCCTGGATATGATTGCGATCATTCATCACAAAACCGATTTTTTTGCCATCCAGTTCCTCTGCTTCCTTTACATTTTCATCATTGCTTAACAGATTCATCTGATAATACATGACAATGCCATCTGTTTCCTGCTGGCTGACAGAGCGAAGGCTTCCTAAATAAAAACCCCCAACTACCAGCGAAATACTGAAAATGAATAAAACAGAGCGTCGCAGCCATGCCAGCTTCTTAGTTAATAACAGCCAGATGAATATTCCGACCAAAAAAGCAATAAAAAGAAAAATCAGTAAGATGAGCCAGAAAAAAGAAACAATATTCCCTAAATATAACTGGGTCGATATAAAAATGGCGGACACCGTAAAGATGATCAGTAAAATCAGATCGATCGTGGTGCTGATCCTGTCTTTTCTCATGTGTCCACCTCCATTCTGCTTAGAAATTATGTCTCAGATAACTTGGAAAATAAGCCGGAACCGTGTCATAGTAATTTTCAACCGTAATGACCTTTGGATCCAGTTCAAAGGTATTTTCATATCGTTCCATATCATTTAAATCGAAAGCAAAGTCACTGAAGCTTTCATCTGATTTCATCGTCACATACAGATCATGTACATGCATGATATCTTCTTCCTCTAAAAGTACCGCATAAAGATCCTGGCTCGTATAACTTGCACAAGGAAACAAATATTCATAATTTGAATTAACGGTAGAAGAACCAAATGTCCATGCATGGCCATCACTGATGGCATTCATCACAAAGGATTTTACACTGCTCATCGGAAGATTCGTAGATACATAATTCGATGCGACATTCAATACATCTCCTGCTTTCAAAGCACCTTCTACGGAAAGCAGCTTATTGACGATGGCTGATATGATATCACGCTGAGCCTGTTCTCTGCCCTTGACATCCCAGCCGGCTGTATGCCGGTGACGCGCATAAGCCAATGCCTGCGAACCATTGAGATGCTGATAGCCCTTATTCAGACAGATCAGATCAGCAGAAGCAAACGAACGATTTTCATCCTGTTCACAGAAATCCAGCTGTACATCGACATCAATGCCTCCAAGGGTATCTACGATCTCGATGAGTGATTCAAAAGTCACTTTCGCCGTATAATCGATCTCAATGCCGAAAATACGCTCCAAAGCAGCCGCTCCGGCTTCCACGCCATCCCATCCTAAATGCGTCAGCTTATCCGGATAATCATTATATTTCGCATTAGGCACATAGGTATCACGATTGATGGAAATCATTTCTACATGATGATTTTGCGGATCGACCATTAACAGCATGTTCACATCGCTCAAACCATTATAAGTAGGCTCACCCATATCATCCATTCCGGAAACATAAACGACAAAAGGCTTGCTTAAATCGTTATCAACAGTATCAGACTCTGACGTTGTTTTCATCTCGATCGTATGAATGATCTTATAATCATCGGAATAAGTACTATTCTCCTTCTGAATCTCAAAGCTTTGATCCTGATCGCTGATCATTGCCGCCTCGATTTCATCAGCATTTAAAGCAGCAAGCATTTCATCAACACTGTTATATGCCATTTCCTCCATCGAATAGCTTTGCAGCTGTTCAATGGAATAAGTGATCAGCGCATTCGCATGATCCACATATCCTAACGTTTCAACATCGTCCATGCTTTGCAATGAAGAATCCTCAAGAGCAATGACATACATCCTGCTGATATTGGTAGATCCGTCATCAACATTCGCAAAGGCACTTCGTATCCTTCCCTGGAATACGGCACCAAAGACAAGCAGTACACATAACCCCGCCAGCAAAATCTTACGAATGACAAAGACAGCCATATTTTCTATTCGAAAGGTAGCAAATATCAAAAGAAAAATCAACAGTAAAACAACACCGGCAATCAGGATATAGTTCATCGGTATCATTTCACCGGCAATTGCTTCAATCAAAAAATATAAGCTGCCTGCCAAAAAAAGGATCAGCAATACCAAATCAATTCTTTTATTGATTTTCTTCGTTCGATCTTTCAAAATATCACTCCTATCTTAAAATCTATACCTTAAATACTCAGGAAAGTATTCGGGCACCACTTCATAATAATTTTCCAGAGTTATTACATGTTTGTCAAGAGTAAATGTATCCATATACTTTTCCATGTCATCCAAATCGAAAGCAAATTCATTAAAATGAATCTGAGTATTCATGGACGTATAAATATCATGAACAAGCTGAATATCACTTTCTTCCAGCAATACGACAGAACGCTCCAGATCATTTTCCATCGCACATGGCAATAAGACCTCAACATCACCATTGACCGTTGAAGAACCAAATGTCCATCCGTGACCGGAATCGATCGCACTTTTCACAAAGGAACGTGCACTGTCCATCGACATATTCGTCGAAACATAGCTGGCGGCCACATTGACAACATCTCCCAGTTTCAAGGCACCCTCAACGGATAACATCTTATCCACGATCGCAGCAATGATATCACGCTGAGCCTGTTCTCGGCCTCTGACATCCCAGCCCTCCGTATGACGATGACGTGCATAAGCCAGTGCCTGTGAACCATTGAGATGCTGGTAACCTTTTTCAAGATGGATCAGATCGCCCTCAGCAAAGGAGCGATTCTCATCCTGTTCAGTAAACGATATCTGAACATCGACATCGATGCCACCTAACGTATCAATGATTTTGATCAGTGATTCAAAGGTAACCTTCGCATAATAATCGATTTCGATCCCAAAAATCCTCTCAAGCGTCTCCATTGCGGTTTCCGGTCCATACCATCCCAAATGCGTCAGCTTATCCGGATAATCATTCATCATCGGATTCGGTATATAAGTATCCCGATTGATAGAAATCATCTCCACATGATGATTGACAGGATCAACCATCAAAAGCATATTTACATCATGAAGTCCCAGCTGGGTCGGCTCGCCCATGTTATCAAGTCCCGCTACATAGACAACAAACGGCTTTGACGTTAAATCGCTTTGAACCACATCATTATTGCTTTCAACCGTCATCTCTATCGTATGTATCGTTTTATATTTTCCTGAAAAACTGCTGTCATTTAATTCCTGAAGCGTCTGATCCTTGGCGCTGATCAATACCGCATCTATTTCTTCATCATCGAGATCTGCCAGCTCATCTTCTAACGTATCATACATTTTATTCCTCAATGAATATTCATTTAGCTGCTTTAACGAATAATCCAACAGATCATCACGCTGGCTCAGATATCCAAGCACCCCCACATCCTCGATGCTTTCATAATCATTGTCCTTCAAGGTAATGACATACATATAGTCCTTATAATAAGAACCGTCATTCACATTAGAAAATGCATTTCTGATCTGTCCCTGAAAAATACCGCCAAATAACAAAACACAGCATAAAACCGTTAAAAACACTTTTCTGATGATTCGAAAGGCTGAATTCCTGACTTTAAAAGTCAGAAAGATTCCTACAAATAAAATTAGAACAGCGGCCATAAATATAAAGATATATTTCAATGGAATCAGATTTCCCATGATCGCTTCGATACTGAAATAAAATCCTATTACTAAAAATAATAAAAGCAGGACCAAATCTACCTTGTTGTTGATTTTTTTCCTTTTCCTTGTTCTCATATCGTTTCTCCTAAAAAATAACAGTTGTATTATACCACTTTTCATAAAGGATTAAATGTGAAATTTTGTGATAATGCTTCAAATGCCGATTCTTTGCATGACTGCATGGACAAGCAGCTTCTTTCATATACATAGTCAGCTTTTGTCAGTAACATATAAAAAAGGAGATCATTCTCCTATAAATCTTTTAAATTATTATCCAGCAGATCCTGCATGATCTGTTTTTGCGTCGGATCATTTGTATATTGCATGACCAATCGAATACATTCTTTAGCTTCTTCCAGCTTCTGATTCGCTTTTAATACATAAGCTTTCTTCAGATTCCAGACTGCCTTGTCCGCATCATCACAGTTTTCCAGCTTCTCATCAATATACGGAAGTGTTGAAATATCCTTATCAAAATACATCTTCATATCCATATCGATCGTCTTTTTCATTTCCGGATCAAGCTTATTTTCATCAATAAAGGCATTCATCTTACGCTGCATGTTTTTAGCGTTTGATTCACTATTGATCGTAATAAAATATTGGAAAGCTGTCTGATAAACCGCAAACCGCTGATTCCGATTCATGCGCATCTGTTCCATCAGTGAAATCTGTTCCTTTACCTTTTTATCTGCACCTCTGGCAATATAATTGTTCAAACGCATGAATTCACGGTTATAAGGTGGGAATAAATATTTCACCATAAAAGAATCAACAAGCTTTAAAAATTCATCTTCATCCGTCATGATAGCCTTCATCAGTTTGATCGTATATCTTTTTTCCAAATATTTTCTCACAAGATTCATGACCACGACTACTAAAATACCGACTATGACGGCTATTAAAATTCTGTTATCCATATTTCCTCCAAAATCATTAACCAACATGTAGATTGTATCATATTTGATATAAAAAAAAAAGTTTTATTTCTCACATGCCTTCTCTTATAAAAACGCTCGATTTCAGGCTTTCTTCCCAAAATAAAATCCCACTTCCAGATAAGTGAAATTTTTT